>JAFGFV010000198.1 GCA_016930895.1 Spirochaetales bacterium
GAGCTGTTGAGATCGGAGAGGAACTCATCCAAGCGATCCTCGACGGAGACGGAGAGACTGCAGCTGGAAATGACCATTGCGACGGTAGCCACGGCCGCGACTATGATCAGCCCGATTCTTGCTTTCATGCCATCCTCCCGACCCGTCAAATGTCCGCCTCGCCCAGATACGGAACGATCGTGTGCTCGAACTCACCCAGGAGCGACCTGAAACGATCCGCGAACTCGCTGAACGTCGAGTCGCTGCCCCCTGTCATGTGGCGAGGCTTGAGCAGCACGTACAGCCGGCCCCCGACATAGCGTCGCAGGGACAGGCCCGCCAGGGCAAAGTAGCGCACGTTGAGCGACGAGTTGAAGGCCTTGAAGGCGATCGGCTTGATGGTTTCGTTCTCGTAGGCTTTGGCCGCGTCGTTGCCCTCATTGGCGGCGATCCCGGCCTTTTTCTCCCGCTCTGCGTCTACCTGCGCCTTGAGTTCCTCGTACAAGGCCACGTACTCCTCCACGTTCTCGACGTAGTACTCCATCCGGTCGGCGATGCGCTCCAGGGCGGTCAGGGGGTCGGCGAGCATGGCGTCGAGCTTTTCCTGGTTCCAGCTGCTGTAGTCGATCTGGTCGCGCTTTACCGCGAACTTCTCCCCGGGGGGCTCCCCAGGGCGTACCTCCACGGCCTCCTGCTGGGCCAGCTCGACCGCACTGCCCTCGGCCTCCACGGTGACCAGACCGCTGTCCACCACGATCAGGGAGGACCCGTCCGCGCCCGCGTACACCGAGAACTCCGTGCCGCGCACACCGGCGATCATGCTGCCGGTCTGGACCAGGGGCTCCTTGCCGGTGATCCGGTCGTAGCGGAACTTGATCGAGCCCAGCACTACGGAGAGCACCCCGGCGGTGTCACCGGCCTGCTCCTTCTCCTGGAGCGTGAACACGGTCTCGGGGTTGACCTTGAGGGACAATCCGGCCTGGTCGATTTCCACGAAGCCGTCGAAGCCGGTCCGGACCGAGTCCCCGGTGTCCAGCACGTCCCCGATGTAGGCGTCCTCCACCCGTCCACTCTTGTAGCGCACGGTGGCGTCCCCTTCGGTGTATACCACGTCACTCGGAACCGCGAAGGCCCCGGGGACCGCCAGGGCCAGGAGCGTGCACAGCGCCAGCGTCTTTTTCATGGTTTTGCCCCCACCTTCCTTGGCGCGGGCCCTCAGAACGGGCCCTTGAAGCCGTGCAGCGTGCGGGAGAAGCAGGAGTGGCCCACCAGCAGGAGGATGCGCTGCCCATCCCGCGTTCGAAATGCCAGCAGTCGAGTGTTGTCCCTGAGATACTTGTTGAAGAAGGTTTTTACCTCCATCGAGTCGTAGAACTGGCGATAGCTGTCGGCGCTGATCCTCTCGCCCCTCTCCACCGCCGGCTCCTCCACCCGGAAGCCGGCCGCCAGGGCGGCGTGCCAGAACGCGGCCACGTCCCTTTCGAGGAGGACGATCTCCTGGTCCAGGAGGAAAGGCACCTCGCTCATGGCGATCAGGGCCTCGGCGTCCCCGCTGTTGATCAGCCCGGCCACGGTCCGCACGCTCCCGTCGTCCCGGGAGCGCTGAATGGACGCGCACGAGCCGAGTGCGGCGACCACGCATACGCACAACATGAGCCTGGCGATTGGTTTCCTCATCGCTCTCCTGCCTCTTTCAAGTGTATCCCCGAAATCCCGCATTTCAATACGCACACCGGCGGGGCGGCAAAGCTCTACCAGCGCTGGTGTACGTCCGCCCTGATATACTTGTCGTAGATCTCGGTGATCCTCTTCATGACTTTTGCGGGAATCCTGGGCAGGTCCGAGGCCCGGCAGTTGTCCTCCACCTGCTCGGGACGCTTGGCCCCGGGGATGGTGCAGGAGACCGCGTCGTGCATCAGGATCCAGCGAAGGGCGAGCTGCGCCATGCTCCACCCCTGGGGGAGCAGTGCCCTGATTTCCTCCACCGCCTGCAGGCCGCGCTCGTAGTCCACCCCGGCGAAGGTCTCGCCGCGGTCGAAGGCCTGCCCCTTGCGGTTGAAGTTGCGGTGGTCTTCCTTGTCGAACTTGGTCGTGCGGCTCATCTTGCCGGTCAGGAGCCCGCTGGCCAGGGGCACCCGGACGATCACGCCGATCCGCCGCGCCCGAGCTTCCCGGAAGAAGAGCTCCGCCGGGCGCTGGCGGAACACGTTGAAGATGATCTGGACGGTCTTGACCCCTGGGTACTCGATGGCCTTCAGCGCTTCTTCCACCTTCTCCACGCTCACGCCGTAGTTCTTGATGAGCCCCTCCTTGACCATGCCGTCCAGGGCCTCGAAGAGCTCCGGGTTGTAGTACACCTGGGTGGGCGGGCAGTGGAGCTGCACCAGGTCCAGGGCGTCCACCCGGAGATTCCTCAGGCTCTGCCGGATGAAGCCGCGGATGTTCTGGGGGGTGTATTTCTGGGCCACGTGGGGGTCGAGCTTGCGCCCCGCCTTGGTGGCCACGAAGATCTTCTCCGAACGCTCCTTGAGCAGCTGGGCGATGAGCTTCTCGCTGCGCCCCATGCCGTAGACGTCGGCGGTGTCGAAAAAGTTGACGCCCATGTCCGCGGCCTTGTGCAGGGCGGCCAGGGACTGCTTGTCGTCGACGGCGCCCCAGCTGGAGCCGATGGCCCAGGCCCCGAAGCTCACCTCCGAGATCTTCATTCCGGTCGTGCCGAGATTGCGGTATTTCATGCTCTCCTCCTTGCCTTGTGTTCCGGGGCTTTCTTAGGCGGGCCGCCCCAAGGCCACGATCTCCTTGAGCCGCTGGATGATCGGCAGGTGCTGGGTGCAGGCCTCTTCGCACTGGCCGCACTCCGTGCACGCCGCCGCCGCCTCGGGTGAGATGTTCCAGTGCATCTTGAGCCGCTCCAGGAGCTTGTCCTTGCTGCCGTACAGCTTCATGTGGTTGTAGGCGTCCATGAGCTTGGGAATCGGGATCCCCTCCGGGCAGTGGTCGCAGTACTGGCAACCGGTGCACAGGTCGAGGAAGGCCTCGCTGATGGACTGCTTGATCCTCTCGACATGCTCGCTGTCCACTCCCTGGTACGACTCTACCGCCCGCAGCGCCTCGCGGACCTCCTCTAGGTTGCCGAAGCCCACCAGGGCGGTGGTGATCCGTTCATGGGAGAACAGGAAGTGGAGGGCTGCCTCCACCACGGTCTGCTCCGGACTGCTCTTGATGAAGGCGAACACCTCTGGATTCTGAGGGATCAGCCCCCCTCCCAGGGGGTTCATGACCACGCAGCCCAGGTTCCTGGCGGCGATGGTCTCGAAGGCCTTCTGGCGGATCGAGAAGTTGTACGCAGAGTAGCCGAACAGGACCCCTTCGAACACCTCCTCCGCCAGGAGCTCCTTGATCTGGTCGCCGATCAGGTGGCTCGACACGCAGATGTGCCGGATCAGGCCTTCCTCCTTGAGCTTCTGGAAGGCCTGGATGACTCCCTTCTGCTTGCGTGCCGCCCAGTTCTCCAGGGTCACGATGCACCACACGTGGTAGAAGTCGATGGCCTCCAGGTTCAGGCGCCGGAGCTGCTTTTCGATTTCCCTGCGGATGCCCGCCTCGGTGGATTCGAAGGTCTTGGTGGCGCAGTAGAAGGGCAGGCCGAGACGCCTGAGCTCCTTGAAACCCTCTCCGAAGGCCTGCTCGCTCTTGACCCCGAAGTAGGCCGGGGCCGTGTCGAAGTAGTTGACCCCGCCCCGGGCGGCCTCCGTCATCATCTGGACGCACGCCTCCCGGTCGTCCACGGCCTGGAAGCGCATTCCTCCGAAGCCGAGCACCGAGCAGCGTTTACCGGTGCTGCCGTATTCCCTGTAGATCATGGTCGATACCCGTTCCTTTCGTGGTTCAGTGTTCTCCCCCCTGGCCGTAGTAGGCGTCCTTGCCGTGCTTGCGCAGGTAGTGCTTGTCCATGAGGGTCTGCTTGATCTCCGTGAGCTCCGGGGCCAGGGCCGCGGAGTGCAGGCCGAGCTCCGCAACGTACTCCAGGATCAGGCTGTGGTACACCGCCTGGGCGGGAGACCTGCCCCAGGTGAAGGGGCCGTGGCAGGCCACCAGCACCCCAGGGACGCTGCGGTAGTCATAGCGGGCGAAGGTCTCGAGAATCTGCACCGCGGTTTCTTCCTCGTAATCCCGGGAGATCTGCTCGTCCCGCATGACCTCGGTGCAGGGCACCTCCCCGTAGAAGGTGTCCGCGTGGGTGGTGCCGAAGCAGGGCAGGGGGCGCCGCGCCTGGGCCCAGGCCGTGGCGTACCGGGAGTGGGTATGCACCACCCCGCCGATCTCGGAGAATGCCTCGTACAGCCGAACGTGGGTCCGGGTGTCCGAGGAGGGATTCAGGTCGCCCTCCAGCACCCTCGCCTCGAGGTCCACCAGGACCATCGACTCGGGGGACAGCTCCTCGTATGCGACCCCGCTGGGCTTGATGGCCACCACGCCGCTGGGGCGATGGATGCCCGAGACGTTTCCGAACGTGGCGACCACCAGCCCCAGGTCGCGCAGCTCCAGGTTGGCCCGGTAGACCTCCTCGCGGAGGGCCCGGATCGCGGCATCTCCGGCGGGTTCAGGCACGGCTGAGCTCCCGTAGCTGCGGCTCGAGGGCCTTGCCCAGGGCCAGGTAGCGCTGGTACAGCTGCTCGTACACGCGGACGCCCGCGGGGTCGGGCTGGTAGGTCGTGCTGTAGCCGCTTCCCATCTTGTCCTGGGCCGCGGGCACGCTGGGGTGGATGCCGGCGGCCACGGCCGCAAACATGGCCGCGCCCAGGGCGGTGCACTGCTCCGAGGCGGCCACCTTGATGGGCATGCCCAGCACGTCCGCGGTGACCTGCATGACAAACGGGCTCTTCTGCGAGATACCCCCCAAGGCCACCACCTGTTCCACGTCGACCCCCTGCTCCCGGAAGCGCTCGATGATGGCCCGGGAGCCGAACGCGGTGGCCTCCACCAGGGCTCGGAACACCCGCGGGGCCGTGCTGCCGAGGGTCAGCCCCACGATGGCTCCCGTGAGGCTCTGGTCCGCGTCGGGGGTGCGGCGCCCGTTGAGCCAGTCCAGCGCCAGGAGTCCGGACTCTCCGGCGGGGATCCGGGCCGCCTCTTCGGTCAGGTTGACCAGGATCCGGGCCTTGAGGTCCTGCCGCAGCTGATCCTTCTGGTCGGGATCCTCGGGGCTCGATTCGGCGTACTCGAGGGGCCAGTACAGGAGGTTCACGAACCAGGCGTACACGTCACCGAAGGCCGACTGGCCCGCCTCCAGGCCGACCATGCCCGGCAGGACCGAGCCGTCCACCTGGCCGCAGATTCCTGCCACCTGCTTGTCGGCCACCGCCTCGTGCGGGGACACGATCATGTCGCACGTGGACGTGCCCATGATCTTGGCGAGCGTGCCTTCCCGGATGCCTCCGCCCACCGCGCCCATGTGGGCGTCGAACGCCCCGACCGTCACGGCGATTCCGGTCCGCAGACCGAGCCGTTCGGCCCACTCCCCGCAGAGGTCTCCGGCCCGCACGTCGGAGGTGTACGTGTCGGAGTACAAGCGCTCGCGCAGCCCTTGGAGCTTGGGATCGAGCCGGACGAGAAACTCCTCCGACGGGAGTCCGTTCCACTCGGGGTGCCACATGGCCTTGTGGCCCGCCGCGCAGCGGCTGCGCTTGAGGGAGAGCGGGTCCGACCGGCCCGTGAGCAGGGCCGGGATCCAGTCGCAGTGCTCGACCCACGAGTAGGCCGCCTTTGCCACGGCCGGGTCCTCCCGGATCACATGCAGGATCTTGGCCCAGAACCACTCGGAGGAGTAGATGCCTCCCTCGTAGCGGGTGTAGTCGACTCCGCCCCAGCTGCGGGTAAGCTGGTTGATCTCCTCCGCCTCCCGAACGGCGGTGTGGTCTTTCCAGAGTACGAACATGGCGTTGGGGTTTTCCGCAAACTTGTCGGTGAGGGACAGGGGCGTGCCTGCGCGGTCGACCGCACATGGGGTGGAGCCCGTGGTGTCGATTCCAATGCCCGCGACCCGTTCGCCGGCCCCGGCAGGCAGCTGCGCGAGGGCCTCGTGCACCGAGCTCTGCATGGATTCCAGGTAGTCCCGGGGATGCTGGCGGAAGCAGTTCCTGCCGGGGTCGCTGTACAGGCCGCGCTGCCACCGAGGGTAGTACGCCACGGCGTTGGCCTCTTCCTTTCCCGAATGGGCGTTCACGAGCACCGCGCGCACGGAGTCCGTTCCAAAATCCAGTCCGAGAACGTACTGCTGTTCTGACATTCCCTGTCCTCCTGCCTTGGCGCTGGGGCGCCCTTTCCGACGCCCCGCAGACACCCTGCCGACGCCCAGTATAGACGGAAAAAGAGGAGGGTTTCCATACTCTTCCGGCTTCCTGCCTCTTGATTTCGGGGCGGGATGGTGGTACTCTCAGATGCAGACCGACCGGTCGGTCTATGGGCTTGTTGAAGGAGGAAACGGACCGTGAAAGACAGGGGCAGGGCTTCGGGAGTCCCGGCGCGGGAGGGGGCTTCCGAGCACCAGCGTGCCGAGGAGACGCGGGAGAGGATCCTCGGCGCAGCCGAGGAGTGCTTCGCCCGCGACGGGTTCGAAGCGACCGGAGTAGCCGAGATCTGCACGGTCGCAGGGGTCAGCAAGGGCGCCCTGTACCACCATTTTCCCAGCAAGCAGACGATCTTCGTCGAGCTGTACGAACGATGGATGGAGGGCTTCATGGAGGAAATGAGGGCCGTGCGCGACGAGGCCGGCTCCGTTCCCCAGGCCCTGATGGTCATGGTCCGGATGATCGGGGTGATCTTCCAGACCGCCTCGGAGAAGCTTCCCGTGTTCTTCGAGTTCCTGACCAAGTCGACCCGGGAGCCCGAGATCTGGAAGGCCACGGCCGCGCCGTATCGCCTGTTCAAGGAGTTCTTCGCGGAGATGATCCGCAGGGGAATCCAGGAGGGTTCGCTCAAGGACGTGGACCCCGAGCGGACCGCCCAGATCCTGGTGTCGTACGGGGCGGGGCTGGTCATGCAGGGCGTGTTCGATCCCCAGGGAGGCGACTGGGTCCGGGTCGGGGTGGAAGGCCTGGGGATGCTCCTGGAACCCATCGTGACGGAGGGAATCTGATGAAGGTGCTGGTCACAGGTGCGTTCGGCAACATCGGACGCGGGACCGTGGAGGAGCTGCTGGAGCGCGGCCACCAGGTGCGCTGCTTCGACATGCGCAATCGGGAGAACGAAAAGCTGGCCCTGCCGCTGGCCGGCAGGGCCGAGATCTGCTGGGGAAACCTGTGCCGCCCTCTGGATGTTGAGTCGGCGGTGGCGGGCACGGAGGTGGTCATTCACCTGGCCTTCGTGATCCCCAGGATCTCCGCCACCGGCGTGGACTGCGAGGACCAGCCGGACCTGGCCTGCGAGGTCAACGTCGGAGGCACGGGCTATCTCCTCGAGGCGATGAGGCGGCAGGGTGTGCCGAAGATCATCTTCGCTTCCTCCCTCCACGTCTACGGAATCACCCGGGACCAAACGCCCCCCCGGCGGGTCACCGACCGGGCCAAGCCCATCGAAAACTATGCCCGGCACAAGGTGGAGTGCGAGCGCCTGGTCAGGGAGTCCGGGCTCACGTGGTCCGTGTTCCGTCTGGCCGCGGCCCTGCCGTTCTCCGTGAGGATCGACGGGGCCATGTTCGAAATCCCGTTGGACAATCGAATGGAGTACGTCTACCATCGCGATGTCGGGGTGGCGCTGGCCAAGGGGGTCAGCTGCCCCGGGATCTGGGGCAAGGTCCTGCACATCGGGGGAGGGCCCCGCTGCCAGTACACCTACGGCCAGATCGTCCACAAGATCATGGAAGCGGCCGGGATCGGCGACCTGCCGGACTCGGCGTTCACCCACAGGCCTTTCAGCACCGACTGGATCGACACGGAGGAGAGCCAGCGCCTCCTGGGCTACCAACGACACACCCTCGATGACTACGCGGCTGCAGTGGTCCGCCGCCTGGGCTTTCGCCGGACCCTGGCCAGCGTGTTCCGCCCTCTGGTCCGTTGGCTCCTCCTGCGGCAGTCCCCGTACTACGCCACCCGCAGGCTCTCCCGGCAGAAGGAGCTCCTGCAGGGCAGCCTGGCCTTGATTGCCTGCGGGGCCACTGCCTTCGGGGAAGCGGTCGCCAAGAAGCTGGCCGGGGAGGGGATGCGGGTGGTCCTGCTCGAGAGCCAGGGGGAGAAGCTGAATCCGGTGGCCTACCAGATCCGCGAGGAGGGCGGCAGCGCGGAAGTGGTGGCGGCGGACCTGTCCAGCGGCCGCAGCGTCCTGCAGCTCTTCGGCGAGCTGAGGGGGCGTTTCGGGGCTCCCGATCTGCTCGTGACCCATGCCGACGTGGTATGGCTGAACGACCAAACGGACCTGGACTGGAGCGGGGCCTGGGACCGGATCGAGTCCAACCTCCTGGGAGCGGTCCGTCTGAGCGAGGTGGTCGCCGAGGAGATGAAGAAGGAGGGCCGCGGGCAACTGGTGTTCATCGAGCCGGCCCTCAAACTCTTCCCTGTGAGGCCGGCCGCCTTCCTCCACGGGGCGCGTTCGTTCTTCGGCACCTTTTGCCGGGCGCTGGCCCGGGAGACCCGGCGTACCGGGGTGCGGGTCAGCGTGGTCAAGGCCGGGATCTCCACGACCGAGCTGTTCCGGATCCGCCGGCTGCTGTCGGTCGTGGTTCGCCGCCGCTACGGGGTCGAGGTCCGACCGGAGGCCCTGGCCATTCGGATCTGGGGCCTGCTGATTCGGCCGCAGCCGGTGGTCTACATTCCCCAGCTCATGGCCCTGTTTTCGTGGATCGAGTCCCATGCCGGCTGGATCGTGGAGCTGATTCGCAAGCGCCTCGCCCCCGAGGCGGCCAAGGCCGGGCGTTGAGACTAGAGCGCCGAGAAATCCAGGGTGGCGAAATAGTCCTCGACGGTCTCCGCCCGGCGGATCTGCTGCACGGAGCCGTCGGGCTTGAGGAGCAGCTCGGCGGCGCGCAGCTTGCCGTTGTAGTTGAAGCCCATGGCGTGCCCGTGGGCCCCGGTGTCATGGATCACCAGGATGTCGCCAACCTCCACCCGGGGCAGGGGCCGGTTGATGGCGAACTTGTCGTTGTTTTCGCACAACGAGCCGGTCACGTCGTAGGTGGCTTCGGGACCGCGGTTTTCCTTGCCCATGACCGTGATGTGGTGGTAGGCGCCGTAGATCGCCGGCCGCATCAGGTCGGCCATGGTGGCGTCCAGTCCGACGTATTTCTTGTAGGTGTCCTTGAGATGCCGCACCCGGGTCACCAGGTATCCGTACGGACCGGTGATCATGCGGCCCGTTTCCATGTACAGCTTCAGGGGGTGCAGGCCGGCGGGACGGATCGTCTCCTCGTAGGCCCGGCGGATCCCTTCGGAGACCACGGTCAGATCCACCGCTTCCTGCTCCGGCCGGTAGGGGATGCCGATCCCGCCGCCGATGTTGACGAACTCGATCCTGATCCCGGTGCTCTCGTGGACTTCCAGCACCAGGTCGAAGAGCATCTTGGCGGTGTCCACGAAGTAGTACGGGTTGAGCTCGTTGGAAGCGACCATGGTGTGCAGGCCGAAGCGCCGGGCGCCCTTGTCGCGGGCCTGCCGGTAGCCCTCGAGGAGCTGGGGTCGGGTAAAACCGTACTTGGCTTCCTCGGGCTTGCCGATGATGGCGTTGCCTTCCCGCAGAGGGCCCGGGTTGTAGCGGAAACAGATCAGCTCCGGGATCCCCGCGTGCCTGCCGAGGTAGGGGATGTGGCTGATATCGTCCAGGTTGATGATCGCCCCCAGCTCCCGGGCCTTCCGGTATTCCTCGTGGGGTGTGTCGTTGGAGGAGAACATGATCAGCTCGCCGGTCAGGCCGACTCGCTCGGACAGGATCAGCTCCGGGAGGGAGCTGCAGTCCGCTCCGAAGCCCTCCTCCTTCATGATCGTGAGGAGGTGGGGATTCGGAGTGGCCTTGACCGCGAAGTATTCCCGGAACCCCGGCGCCCAGGCGAAGGCTTGGACCAGGTGCCGTGCGTTTTCCCGGATGGCCCGCTCGTCGTAGATGTGGAAAGGGGTGGGGTGCCTGTCGATGATCGCTTCGATCTGGCCCTTGGAAAACGGTAACGACTTGACTGGCATGGGCTCTGCGCTCCTCCCTGCGGAACAGGGTATGGTGTCTGCTAAAGTAGGGAGCCCGGAAAATAAAGTCAAGGGGAGCGGATGGCGGGCATCCCGGGCATCCCGCGGCGCATTGACACACCCGCGGGGGGACAACTATTGTAAGAGACACCCGTGCCGCGCGTCGGCGTTCGTGTATGCTTCTGCGCGGCAGCGGGATCACTCATAGCGGGAACCATGACCAGGATCGGCATCACCGGCGCCACCGGTATGATCGGCACGAACCTCCTCACGCAGCTGGACGCCGCTGCCGAGCTGCGTGCGCGCTATCGTCCGATTGCCCTGGTCCGCCGCGAGTCCTGCACCGAGGCGCTGCAGGGGCGGGGCGTGGAGGTCCGGCTGGTGGACTACCGCGACGTGGGGAGCTTTGCCGGCAAGCTCGAAGACCTGGAGGTCGTGGTCCACCTGGCCGGTCTGACCAAGGCCTACCGCAAGGCGGAGTTCTACGAAGTCAACGCGGCGGGCACGCGCGCCATCCTGGAGGCCGTTTCCCGCTACGGAGAGCAGGTGCGGCACTTCCTGTTCAGCTCGTCCATGGCGGCCTGCGGCCCTTCTGCGTCGCCCCAGGCGCCCAAGGACGAGGAGGCGGAGTGCAACCCGGTCTCGCACTACGGGGCGAGCAAGCTGGAGGCCGAGCAGGCCATCCGCGAGGCCGGTCTCGACTGGACGATCCTCCGGCTGCCGGTCGTGCTGGGGCCGCACGACTACTACGGGCTTCGGCTGCTCAGAATCGCGCGGGGGGGCTGGTTGTGGACCTTTGGCCCGGGGGAGGACTACTTTTCCTGGGTCTGTGCCCAGGACCTGGCCCGGGTGCTTCTGAGGATGATCGGCAACGAGGCGGTGTTCCGCGAAGTCGTGAACGTGTGCTACGACGACTCGGCCCGGGCCGTCGATCTGTATGCCAGGGTCCGGCGGCTGTCGGGGCTGGATCCGCAGCGGCGGCTGCACCACCTGCCGCGCTGGAGCGCCTTTGTGGTCGGCGCTGCGGCCAACGCGCTCCAGAGCCTGTGCCGGAGGGCCAGTTGCGTAAACCTCGACAAGGTGCGCGAGCTCACGGCCAAGAACTTCGTGATCACCAATCGGAAGCTCAAACAGAGGCTGGGGATGGCACGCTTCGAGGAGGCGGGGGCACTGGCGGAGACAGTGCAATGGTTTCGGGAGCGGGGTCTGCTGTAGTGGTCCGAGCCAAGGGGGCAGCAGCGGCGCGCTCGCAGAGGCGAACGGACAGTGAGACCGTGCATCCCGCCGCGGCCGGGCTGCATCGGGAGTTCGTGTTCTATCCCGTGGACCTGCTGGTGTTCATCCTGAACGTGATCTTCGGGGTATGCTCCCTGGCGAACACCGGCAAGATCTCGGTCGGCCTGCTGCGCTGGAACGTGGACCGCGAGCTGCTCATGGGGCTGATCTTCCTGGCGCTCAATCCCCTGCTGCTCGTTGGGATCCGCCTGGTGAATCCCCTCAAGGGCCGGGTGCCGCAGTTCTTCCGCATGGTCTATGTCCAGGCCCTGTACATCCTGTACTTCACCGAGTGCATCTGGCTGTCCCAGCTCATGTACAACGGGGCATCCCTGGACCGGATCTTTGCCCGCGTTGACTACCTGATCTTCCATTTCCAGCCGGCGATCGAGTTCTCCCGGCATTTCCAGCAGTTTCCGATCGTGAACGAGATGTTCTTTTTTTCCTACTTCTTCTACTATGCCTTGATTTCCACCGGGGTCTGGTTCCTCTTCGCGCGCCGACGCTACGCCGCGGCGGCCCGCATGCTGTTCATCATCTCGGCCTCGTTCTTCGTGATGTACGTCTGGTTCATCTTCTTTCCGGTCAAGGGCCCCAAGTACTACTTCCGGGAGCTCTACGAGATCTGGTACTCCAACTTCCGGGGTTTCCTGTTCACCGGTCTGGTCAAGGGCCTGTTCAACAACACCAATCTCGGAGGGGCGGCCTTCCCCTCCTCCCACGTGGCCCTGGCGATCATCTCCATCGTGCTCAACTGGCGGTATAACCGCTTCGTCGTGCCCATCTACCTGCCCCTGACGGTCCTGCTCCTCTTCTCGACGATCTACCTCTACGCCCACTACTTCGTGGACATCCCGGCCGGGGCGGTGGCGGGGATCGTGCTGCTGCTCGCGGTGCCGCGCCTGATCCCGCCAGCGGCGTCCGCGGCGGCCCGCATGGGGGCGTGGTTCAGAGGGCGCTGCGGTTATCGCCCGGTGGCCCTCCAGATCGGGGATTGGGAGAGCTGAGGATAAGGCCGGCCTACCGTAGGCCCGGCCTACCAACCGTTGCCGGCGATCACGTCCCGGTACCACCGCGCGCTCTGCTTCCAGGTCCGGGCCTGGGTGCGGTAGTCTACGTGGACGATCCCGAAGCGCTTGTCGTAGCCGTAGGCCCACTCGAAATTGTCGTAGAGCGACCAGACCTGGTAGCCCCGCAGGTCTACCCCCTCGGCGAGGGCCCGGTGGGCCTGGAGGAAGTGGGCCCGGAGGTAGTCGATGCGCCGCTGGTCGCGAATCGTTCCGCCCTCGTTCGGCTGATCCTCGAAAGCGGCGCCGTTTTCCGTGACGTAGAGGGGAACCCGGGGGTACTCCCGGTGGATCCGGATCAGGGCCTCGTAGAGCCCTTCGGGATAGATCTCCCAGCCCATGGCCGTGAGGGCCGAAGGGTCGGGCTGGGCTTCGACGGTCTCGAACAGGGCGGCGGGCGAGCGGGGCGCCCGGATCAGCCGCCGGAAGTAGTAGTTGACACCCAGGAAATCCACCGAGGCCTGCCGAATGCTGTCGGCGTCTTCGGGGCGGATCTCCGGGCCCCAGCCCAGGCGATCGTACTGCTCGAGGATGTCCGGCGGATAGCTCCCGGTGAACACCGGATCGAGAAACCAGCGATTGAAGTGCCCGTCTGCCCTCCGGGCCGCCTCCTGGTCTTCGGCGCGGTCGCTGACCGGGTGGCAGGGGTACTGGATCAGGGTAATCCCGATGGCCCCTCCGGCGCCCCGGTAGTCCGCGTACACCCGGACCGCCTCGGCGTGGGAAAGCAGCAGGTGGTGCGACGCCTGCACCGCCGCCCGCGGGTCTTCGAGCCCGGGGGCATGCTCGCCGCTGGCGTGGCCCACGAAGGAGGCGACCCAGGGTTCGTTGTGGGTGATCCACAGCCGGACACGGTCGGCAAGGCGGCGGAACACCGCCTCGGCGTAGTCCGCGAAGTAGCGCGCGGTGTCCCGGTTCTGCCACCCGCCTGTATCCTGGAGGGCCTGGGGGAGATCCCAGTGGTACAGCGTGGCCATGGGCAGGATGCCGGCCCCGAGCAGCTCGTCGACCAATCCGTCGTAGAAATCCAGTCCGGGCTCGTTGACCCTGCCTCCTCCCCGAGGCATGACCCGCGGCCAGGCGATCGAGAAGCGATAGGAGCGCAGCCCCAGGTCCCGCATCAGGGCCACGTCCTCGCGGTAGCGGTGGTAGTGGTCGCAGGCCACATCACCGGTGTGGCCCTGGAAGGTCTTTCCCGGAGTATGGGCGAAACGGTCCCAGATGCTCTCACCGCGTCCGTCCTCGAAAACCGCTCCCTCGATCTGGTATGCCGCCGTGGCGGCCCCCCACAGAAAACCCTCCGGAAATCGCACCTCTGCCATCCCCGCGTCGCCTCCCCTCGTCTGTTCCCTCAGTCCATCCGCGGCTCGGGCGGGATGAACGACGACCACACGATCAGGCCCGCGGCGATCCCGATGGTGAGCCCTCCCGAGATCAGGAACCCCCGTGATACCACGTCGAGGGCCCGGTCGAGCACCGCCGCGAGAGCCTCGCTCAGCGCCAGATTGCGCCAGTGCTCCCCGCCAAGGGCCCGCTGCAGCTCCCGGGGCAGCCAGCGCCAGAGCCTGACCGCGCGAATGCTGAGCCCCGAGACCAGCATCAGGATCGCCGGGGGCACCAGGGGCCAGCCCAGCCACTGGACCACCTCGCGGCGGCTGCTGCCGCCTACGAAAGCCGTGCCCACCCAGAACCCGCCGGCCACGACGGCAAGGATGATCGAGATCCATACCAGCCGAACCGAACCGGCGAGGCCGAACCAGAGCTCCCCTTCGGGCCCCAGGCCCGAGGGGATCTGCTCCGCTGCGAGGGGATAGAGGTCCGGCACTTCCGCCAGCAGCTCAGGCAGGCGGCGGTAGATTGTCTCCGCGGCGCTCTCCACGGAGGTGCCCGCCGGCCGGCAGCGGTACGGAAGGGCTTCGGGAGCGGCTGGATCCACGTCCGGGGCGCACACGGGCAGAGCCGAAGCGAGGTGTTGGGCGAAGCGCCGGCCGTCCTGGCCGAGGAGCTGGGCCTTCAGGGGGGCGAGGTCGAGGTGCAGCTCGAGGTTGCCGGCGCGGCCTTCGAGAGCGTCGAAGGTGTCGTTCACCAGGGCGAGCGCCTGCGATCGGAGGTAGGAGGGTGTCAGGACCGCGCGCAGCGCCCTGGACAGGGCTTCGGGCGGCACTCCGTCGAAACCCGGAATCCGAGGCGGTTCGCGGAGCATAGGCTCGCCGCGGTCGGCCTCCTGGAGAAGGGCCTCGTAGAGCCGCTCGTCCGACACGAGCTGCAGGTAGAAGCCGCGGTCCAGTATCCAGGTGCTCACCGAGAACAGCCACAGAGCCCCCAGGACCAGCGGAACGACGAGCAGGATTACCAGGATCACGGCCGCGGCTTTACGCATCGGCGCTCCCTCCGAGTGGGATCATGGGGTCAAGCCAACCCTACGAGCTCCTGCGGGCGCACTCGGGTTCGGCGCCGCCCGCCTGACTATCCCTGCCCGGCCGTCACCGATTCCACGGTCGCCAGGAGCGTCTTGGGGTCGACGGGTTTTTCGAGGAAAGCCTCGGGGCCACGGCCATAGTGCACGGTCATGTCGTCGCGGGTCAGGGAAAAGCCGAGCTTCTCGCTCACGCTGGTCATCACGATCACCGGGATCAGGGCAGTGGTCGCATCCCGGCGGAGATCCTCGTAGGTGGTCAGGCCGTCCCGCTGCGGCATCAGTATGTCCAGGATGATCAGGTCGGGCCCGATCTCCCTCGCTCGCTGCACTCCCGACGCCCCGTCGGGTGCGCTGTGGACCTCCCACCCGGCACCCTCCATGATGGTCTGCACGCCGTTTACCACGTCGACATCGTCGTCTATGATCAGCAGCCGCTTGGCGGCGTTCTCTCTCATGCTGTGCCCCTCCATGGCTCCTCTGGGGGCAATTATACCCGCCGGAAGAACAGCGTCAAGAAACGGCGTTGGGTTTCACGGGAGGCAAAGGGAACCGCCGTCCACGACCACGTTGGATCCGGTGATCCACGAGGCTTCCTCTCCGGCCAGGAACACGGCCACCGACGCGATGTCCTCGGGGGTTCCCAGGCGCTTGGCTGGGAGCCGGTCGGCGGTCTGCTGGATGATCTCCTCCGGATTGGGGAATGCGCGGGCCGAGAACCAGAGAAGCGGCGTGTCCACCTGCCCGGGGTGGATTGCGTTGACCCGAATCTTCGGCCCGAGGTCCAGGGCGGCCTGCCGCACGAGCTGCAGCACGCCTCCCTTGGAGGCGCAGTATGCGGCGTGATTGGGGAACACCTTGTAGCCGGCGATCGAGCCGATCACCACGACGCTGCCCCCGCCGCGTTCCTGCATCTGCGGCACGGCGTAGTGCATGAGATAGTACAGGGCGCTCAAGTTCGTGGCCAGGGTCCGGTCCCAGACCTCGGGAGTGACTTCCGCCACCGAGCCCAGGCCCATCTCCCCGGTGCTCATGACCAGAAGGTCGACCCCGCCGAAGGCGGACACCGCCTTGTCCACCAGCTTGCGGTTGGCCTCGTGGCGCGAGAGGTCACCCGCCACGAACTCCGCCCTGCCGCCCGCCGCCTCGATCTCGGCGAGCACTTCGGCGCCGCGCCCGCGGTCTCGGCCTGCTGCGATTATATTGGCCCCTTCCCGGGCGAACCGGACGGCGACGGCCCGGCCCATGCCGCTGGTGGCCCCGGTGACGATCGCCGTTTTCCCATCGAGCTTACCCATCAGATCTCCTCCTCGATCCTTGATTGTCCGTGCTTGCAGGCGCAGAGCTTCGGGCCGGCTCCCGGCCTCGCACGGTCAGAACAAGCACTCCCGCCACGATCAGTGCCACTCCGACCCACTGGAATGGATGCAGCGTCTCGCCGAACACGACCATCCCTCCGAGGATCGGGAACACCACGTAGTTGGCCGAGAAGGCGGGGATGATCCTGATGGCGTTGCCGCGACGGTAGGCGAACTGGATCACGACCATGGACAGGACCGAGAGCACGATCCAGGCGAGGGCGTACGGGTTCGACAGAGTCTCGGCAACGCCTCCGGGTTGGGAGGGCAGGGCTTCCAGCCCCCGCGCCAGGGAACGGGAACGCCCGTGCTCGGTGGTCGAGACCTTCTGGAAGAGGGCCACGAAGCCCCCGAGGGCGCCGGAAAACCCGGCAATCAGCGGCGCCGCGAGCCGGTCACGGCGGCGGAACGCCGCCCAGAGCACCGCATACCCGGCGCTGCAGCCGGCGAGCAGGAGGTACAGGGAGCGCAGTCTGGGAGCGGCCGCGGCGGGATCCGCGGCAAAGGCCCCGATGAGCGCGGCGGCTGCGAAGACGGTACCGATTCCCGCCAGTTCGCGCACCCCGATAGGCTCTCTCATCACCAGCCAGGAAAACAGGGCCAGGGAAGCGAGCCCGGAGCCGGCCATGGCCCCCACCAGGGAGACGCTTCCCAGGGAGAGGGCGTAGAGATTCACGAAGGCGGCGGCCGAGGTCCCGAGGGTGGCCGCCGCCCAGATCACCGAGCCGCGGAACCTGTGCGTCCGCACGAGGCCCAGGCCGATCTTCTGTCCGGCCTGGGAGATGTTCAGGATCGAGTAGCCGGCGAAGGCCACCAGCAGGGAAAGCACGGGTCTGTACATGGCTCCTGAGTCCGTCTCCTTCACCCGCTCTGCCGAGCCGTGATATCCTGGGGCGGGCGTAGGACCCTATCATAACAGAAGGCGCAGGAGCGCACCATGGAGAAGACGGATCTGCCCGAACGAACCCTGCTGGTCGACCCTTCGGTCGACCCGGCGGCCTTCGTGGCCCGAGGCGCGGTTCTGGTGGGGGACGTGCGGATCGCCGCGCATGCCTCGGTGTGGTACAACGCCGTGCTCCGGGGTGACATCAACTACGTTGCGCTCGGGGAGTACTCGAACATCCAGGATGGCTCCATCATTCACGTGGAAAACGCCCGTCCGTGCATCGTGGGCG
This sequence comes from Spirochaetales bacterium, assembly GCA_016930895.1. The sequence continues at coordinate 17,437 of JAFGFV010000198.1, forward strand.
ACAAGGTGACGGTGGGGCACGGCGTCATCATGCACGCCTGCACGATCGAAACGGGCTGCCTGATCGGCATGGGGTCGATCATCCTCTCCGGCGCGGTGATCGGCCGCGGGAGCATCGTGGCCGCCGGCGCGCTGATCACGGAGGGGATGCAGGTCGAGCCCTCCTCGCTGATGGTCGGGGTGCCGGCGAAGCTGCTGAGGCGGCTGGACGCGAAGGACTTCGAGACCAACCTGAAGTGGGCCCAGAAATACGCGGCGCTGGCCGAGCTGCACCGCAGCCGCGGGTACGAGGCTGAGCCCTGAGAGGGGCCGCCGCGCTCACGGCGAAAGGCCGCGGCGGGCGGCGGTTGTGAGGCGGCCATCCCCGCGGTACAATGGGCGGCACGCGGTGGCGCAGGAGGGAGAGCAAGCGTGAGAGCAGCGGTGTCGGGGGCGGCTTGGGCAAGTGGGGCGGCGGCGAGAAAAAGGATTCTGTGCGCCGCCGCGGGGCTGTGGATACTGGCGGCTGCGGCGGCGGGGTACGCCCTGCCGGTGCGGGTGGCCTTCACGGCCGTGGACAACCTGTCCGGGAACCCGCGCTACGACTACCTGGAGGGGATCGTGCGCGGGATGCTGCTGTATGACCTCTCGCGCGCTCCGGGTATCGAGGTGGTCAACCGCAGCGATCTGGACGGCATCCTGCGCGAGCAGGAGCTGCAGCTCTCCAGCCTGGCAGAGGACCAGGACAAGGCCATCGAAGTGGGCAAGATTCTCGGCGCGGACTACCTGCTGCGGGGGGAATACGTCTATCTGGGCCTCGACGTGCTGGTGACGATCCGGCTGCTGGAGGTACGAAGCGCCAGGACGCTGACCTTCTCCGAAAGGGGAGCCAGCGAGAACACCCTGCATGCGATCGCCGAGGCCATGATCCTCCGGCTCACCGGCCGGGAGGTGGCGCTGCAGTCGGAGGTGAGCGACCGCTCGATCCTGAGCCTGCAGGACGAGAAGCCGGGGTCGATCGCCCTGTTCTGCAACCTGATCGATGCGGAGATCTTCGTGGACGAGCAGTTTGCGGGCTACACCACGGGGGACATCCGCTCGCCCTTCGAGATCGAGGAGGTGAGACCGGGTATGCACTCGTTGCGGGTGCGACTTCGGGATTTCGGGGTGGTGCGGCAGCCGGAGATCAGCTTTCACGACTGGCAGGAGCAGGTGGAGGTAGCGGCCGGCAAACGGGTGGTCGTGCGCGCCCAGATCCGGCACTTCAACGACACTCTCTACCAGCTGACCAAGCTGTTGTGGGAAGAGATCGACCTGGACGAGCTGAAATCCGCGGGAAGGATCTCCCGGCGCCATGACGCGTCGTTCGTGGGTCGGGATGGGAACAAGGTGGAGGTCCTGGTGCGCGTGGATGCCGAACTCGAGGAAACCCTCGTGAGGGCCCGGGCGGCGGTCAGCTACCAGGGCCGGGAGCGGGAGTTCGCCCTGGCCGCGGAGACCGGCGTCGACCGGGAGCTGGAGGAGCCGCTGGAGAAGGTCAGCTTCTCCCTCGAGCTCGACGACGGCGACGTCTCCTACCAGCTGTGGCGCACGGACATTCGACAGAACATGTTTCGGGAAGGGCAGTAGCTGCCGCCAAGGGCCCCTGTCGAGCGCTGCCGCTAAGGGCCGCCGCGCCGGGCGCCCCTGTTGCTAGAGTTCTTTTTTGCGCTATGATTGTCCCGCACAGGAGGAAACGGTGATCGGGAGAAGGCATCGCGGGCTGGTCCTGCTGGTGATGACTGTGGCGAGCCTGGCTGCCTTGGCGGCGATGACGCTGGGCGGGTGCGCGGGCGTCGAACCCGCCGCGTCCCCTGGACGGGAGGCCTCGACCCCCTCCGGGGCGGAGGCTGCCGCGCCCTCCGAGCACGAGAGCTTGAGCCCATCTGCGCCGGATGCGCGCGAAGAGGCAGCGAAGGTCCCGGAGCTCCGGGGAGGGGCGGCCGACGGCGAGGGAGGCGCCATGGGTTTCGTGGCCGAGGAGGAGGCGTCGAAGGCCTCCGGCGGGCTCCCCGAGGCGTCGGAAGCGGCGGCCGGCGGCGGCAGGGCCGGCTCACCGGCCGCCTCGGGTCTCAGGGCCGGGTTCGCGGACGACAACAGGCAGTACAACTACTTCTTGAGCTTCCTGGAGCGCTACGCGGGGGTTCCTCACCATCCGATCCCCGTGCAGGAGCGGATCGTAGCCCGGGTAGTGGACAGCAGCGGCAAGCCCGTGCCGAACGCCTCTGTCGGGATCTCCTCTGCCGGGGGCGGCTCCCTGGCCGCGGGCCTGAGCTATGCAGACGGGAGCTTCCTGTTCTTCCCTGGACAGCACGGGGACGAGCAGGCGTACCGCCTGCGGGTCTCGTACAACCAGGGGGTGCGCGAAGTCTCGTTCGACCGCGCGGGGCGGAGGGAGATCGAAATCCCGCTGCCCGGACCCAGAGCCGTCCCCGACCGGGTGCCCCTCGATCTGCTATTCATCCTGGACACCACGGGCAGCATGGGGGAGGAGATCGAGAGGCTCAAGGCGACCATCGAGATCATCAATTTGAACCTCTCTGCGGTGAGCTCCCGTCCCCGGGTGCGCTTCGGCATGGTTCTCTACAAGGACCGCGGGGACCAGTACCTGACCCGGAGAGTCCCGTTCACCAGCGACATCGAGGAGTTCGAGGAGGCGCTTCGGCAGGTCAGCGCAGACGGCGGGGGCGACACTCCGGAAGACCTGCAGGCGGCGCTGCGTGAGGCGATGGACCTCGGCTGGAATCGCGACGGGGTACGCCTGGCATTCATCGTGACCGACGCGCCGCCGCACCTGGACTACGGACAAGAATACACCTACGTGGAGGCGGTCGAGGAGGCCAGGCGGAAGGGGATCAAGATCTTCAGCGTGGGCACCGGGGGATTGGACCTGGCCGGGGAGTACGTGCTCCGGCAGGTTTCCCAGTACACGGCGGGCAAGTACATCTTCCTGACCTACGGAGAACGCGGGGAGAGCGAAGGCGGGACGCCCGGCAGCGTGAGCCACCACACTGGCGCCAACTACCAGACCGACAAGCTGGAGGCGATCATCATTCGCATCGCCCGGGAGGAGCTGGCGCATCTGAGCGATCAGCCTCTGGAGCAGGGGGAGGAGTACTTCGAGGCCAACAGGATTCCGGCCGAAGAGGCCGAACAGACCCTGGGCAGGCTGTTCGCCATGGCCGTATCGCAGCTGGTGGATTACTCCAGCGCGCGCATCCCTCCGGGCACGGCCGCGGCGGTGCTTCCGGTGAGCCCCGCGGAGGCTTCCCTCGCCCTGAATGCAGAGTACTTCACCGAACAGCTCGTGGTGAGCTTCGCCAGGCCAGATGCCGGCGGGGACAGCTTTCGGCTGGTCGAGCGCAAGGACCTGCAGAAGATTTTGGAGGAGTTGGAGCTTCAGCTGTCGGAGCTGGCCGAGTCGTCGGGTGACGCTACCGGGGCGGCGCGGGTTGGGGAGCTGACAGGGGCAGAGGTGCTGATCGTGAGCCGGTTGTATGGAAAAAAGGACAACTTCGAAATGTTTCTCAAGCTCGTGCGGGTCGGGACCGGGGAGGTGCTGAGCGTCACCAAGGCGGTGATCGATCGGCGTCTGGGTTTGGAGGGCTGAGATGGTGGATCGGCGCAGGGCGATGGACGAGCTGCGGCGCAGTATCCGGCAGCGGGAGGCGGAGACTGAGGACCTGCTCGGGCAGCTGGGGGAGTATCTGTCCTATCAGCCTGCCGAGCGCTTTGCCGCCACGCCTCTGGCGGATACGCACAGACGCATCACCGAGCTGCGGGAACGGCTTCCGGAGACCCGACGGCAGGTCAAGCGGATCCTCCAGTGCGTGGCCCGGAGTGAGGAGCTGGAAAAGAGCCTGCGCGCCGCGCGGTCGCAGCTGGCGGAGCTGGAGGAGGCGGGCGAGCGGATTTGTGAGGAGATTGGGCACGCTGCGTTCGAGGCCTATCGCAGCACTCGACCGGAGGAGGCGGAATACGAGCGGATCTTCGGTCCCCTGCTCAAGCAGGAAGAGGAGGTGTCGGGCCTGGAACAGGAGATGCAGCGCGTCCAGAGCGGGACCAAGGGCGGCACGTTCTTCCGGATCTTTCGGGAAAGCGGACGGACCCTCTACGTCAAGGGATTGATGTCCCTCAAGAAGAAGAGCATGGCGAAGGCCTACCGGGAGGCGGGGCACAGGTTCTGCGACTCGGAGCTGATCAAAGGGGTGAAGGACCCGGAGATCAGGCAGACCCTGGGACCGTACCAGAAGAACCAGGAAAAGCAGGCCGGCCTGCATGAGGAAATGCGCACCTTGCGCTCGCGCCAGGAGGCGCTGTGGAAGGAACTCAAGGATCTCGGGGCCGAGCGGTCGCACCTGCGGCGAGTGCGCGAGATCGAGCACCAGATCCAGGGCATCGAGGAGGAGCTGGATGCGTCGCTGGGCTCCCTGGGCCGGATGTTCCGCTCGAAGCCGCTGAAAAGCTTCGCCGAGGATCCGGAGATCAAGAAGATCCTGCGCCATGTGACGCGCGTGGAGAAGAGCACGGAGGAACATCGCAAGCAGATCGGCAGGATCGAGGCCGCCATCCAGCTGGACGCCCTCGACAAGCAGCGAGTCAACCTGGAGAGCCGTGTCGAGCGCCTGGAGCGGGAGATCGAGAGCCGCAAAGGCGAAATCGCTTCTCTGCGACAACAGATCCAGGAAGCCAGCGAGCAGGCCCGGCGGCTGGAGGCTCTGCGGGGCCCCGAGGAGAGCTTGTTCCGGCTCACGCAACGGCCGGAACAGGACGAGGAGGGGGCCGAGGAATGAACTCGATCGTCGGAACGAATTCGATCGTCGGAACGAAGCCGATCATCGATCTGCGCTCGGACACTGTGACCCGCCCCACGGAATCGATGCGCCGGGCCATGTACGAGGCAGAGGTCGGCGACGACGTCCTGGGAGAAGACCCGTCCATCAACGCCCTGGAGGAGCTCGGCGCGGAGCTCGTGGGAAAAGAGGACTCCCTGTTTGTACCGTCGGGCACCTTCGGGAACCAGCTGTGCCTTTTCACGCACTGTGAACGGGGCAGCGAGGTGGTTCTGAGCGACCAGTCCCACATCGTGCAGCACGAGGCCGGTGCTTCGGCCGTCATCGCGGGGGTGCAGTTGCGGACCTTCCTGCCCCGGAGCGGGTATCCCCTGTGGAGCGAGATAGAACCCTTGATCCGCCGGGGTCGGGACATCCACTTCCCGCCCACGGGGCTCGTGGCCCTGGAGAACGCTCTGGCCAACGGAGAGGTCATGCCCCTGGAAGTCTGCGAAGGCATCGCCGCCGGGTGCCGCGGGCACGGCGTGCCGATCCACCTGGACGGAGCGCGGCTGTTCAACGCTGCGCTCTGGCTGGGAGTCGATGCCCGTGAGATCGCCCGCGGCGCTGACTCGGTCATGTTCTGCCTGTCCAAGGGCCTGGGCGCTCCGGTGGGCTCGCTGGTGGCGGGAAGCGGGGAGTTCGTCGCGCGGGCCAGGCGGAAACGCAAGATCATGGGCGGAGGGATGCGACAGGCCGGGGTGCTGGGGGCGGCGGGGCTGGTGGCCCTCAAAGAGATGCGGGACAGACTCGCGGAAGACCGGGAAAAGGCAGACGTGCTGGCCAAGGCATTCCGGGCCACCGGGTGCGTGGAGGTGACACCCGAACCAGCCAGGATCAACATGATCTTCGTGCGGTTCGCGGACCCGGCCCTGGCCGGGCGGGAGGGAGCGCTGGTCGACAGACTGGCCGCGGAGGGTGTGGCGACCTATCCGCCGGAGGACAGCTGGGTGCGGTTCGTGACGCATTATGAGGTTTCGCAGGCGCAGGTCGAAACGGCAGCCCATATCATCGCGCGCACCGTGGAGAGCATGAGAAAGTCCGCCACGACAGGACCGGGCATCAAGAAGTCCGGGTAGATCCGGGTGCCCGAGCTCCCTGAAGTCGAAACCGTGGTGCGCGCCCTGCGCCGCGAGGTCAGGGGGGCACGGGTCGAGGCGCTGCGTTGCCACTGCGCAGCGGTGGTCGCTGACAGGGAAGCCGCCCTGCGTGCGGCCCTCTGCGAGGGTCCTTTTGTGGAGTTCACCCGCCACGGCAAGTACATCTTCATGGTGATGGCGGGCGGGAGCACGGTGGCCGTGCACCTGCGCATGACCGGCCAGCTGTTCCTGGCGGGCAGGGAGCGGCCCCCGGACCCGCACACCCACCTGGAGATCCTGTTGGTTGATTCGCGGCGCAAGCTGGTGTACCGGGATGTCCGCAAGTTCGGGCGCTTCCAGGTAGCCCCGGAGGGGGCGGAGGGCTTTGTTCGGCGTAAGAAGCTGGGGCCCGACGCCCTCGCGGTGACACCGGACGAGCTCCTCGGCTTGTTTTGCCGCACCCGCCGGTGCACCAAGGCGGTCCTCCTCGACCAGAGGGTGGTTGCGGGGCTCGGCAACATCTACACCGACGAGGCGCTGTTTCGGGCGAGGGTGGCACCCCTTCGCCCGGCCCGCGAACTCTCGGCGCGGGAGGTCCGCGAGCTGTGCGGGAGCATCCGGGAGGTGCTCTACGCGGCTATCGCCGATCGAGGCACCACCATTTCGGACTACGTGGGCCTGGAGGGCACCCCCGGCGGCTTCCAGTTCTCCCTGCGGGTGTACGGGCGCCAGGGCCAGCCGTGCGCTCGCTGCGGGACCCCGATCACCAGGACCGTGGCGGCGGGGCGGGGCACCTGGTACTGCCCGGTGTGCCAGCGCTGAGACCAGCGGGGGGAGGGTCTCACGTATGGACAGCGGCCCACAATGGTGCTACTTTTTTGCTTGAAGACTAGGGTTGACCGCGTGCGGCGGGTTGACCGCGGGACCGACTGTTAGAGGATGACGGATCAACAGGCAGCGAACGAGCAGAACATCCCCTTTCTGGAGAGCGCGGATGGGGAGGAAGAACGGGGCGCTCTGGAGGGGAATGCCCAGGCGCTGTTGTATCTTCTGAGGCTCTTCACCTTGTCGCAGCGGAGGGCGAACGTCGACTTTGGCGCCTTCGTGGGGTTCGTCAAGGCCAACAGCCAGCGGTTCCTGCTGAAGTTCCCCCAGCTGGAGGAGTTCGCTCGGCACACGGAAGCAATGGTGAGGACCTACCTCAAGGTCCTGGCGGAGCACGGAGTTTGCTCTCTGGAGGGGAGCGCCGAGGCGATACGCTCGGTTCAGTTCCCGCAGTTCTACACCGAGCTGGTGCACAAGGCGTACCGGGAGCTTGCCGAGCACCCAGACTCGCCATTTCCGAACGAAGACCGGCTCGGAGTCGAGCTTCCGCCGGCCCTCGTGACCGACGTCAACATCAAGACCGAGTTCGTGTCCTTGCTGGTGGAGATGCGCTCCGAACGCGCCGCGATCCTCCGACTGGCCTTTCCGGAGCTGATACAGCCGCTCGTGGTCACTTCGGACCTGGTGGAGAAGAGGCTGTTGGAGCTCGCGGTGGTCAAGCTTCGACAGTTCCTGGCCCTGCGCAACAACGCCGGGTACGTGACTCACCGCTTGAACACGGTCCTGCGGGGCCACGAGCACGCCCTTCGCGACATCGTCAACGCCATCATGGCCAAGCCCGGGCGTGCGGTCGGCACCCTCCTGGAGCCCTCGGATTTCAGCTTCCGGTTCTGGGCTCATTTCGCCAACCTGGTGCTTCAGGAATACCGGGAGCGCACCGACAAGCTGCCGGAGGAGCAGGCCTACTGTCAGGCGGCGTACCTGGTCGGTCTGTACAACGTGCACTATCGGGGCCGGCAGCAGAGGGTCAGCGAGCGGGAGAGCCTGGTCAAGAAGTTCGAGGTCCAGTTCCGCCGGTATCCGTACGCGTACACACTCAAGGACCTGTACGCCTTGCGCGACGACAAGGGGATTCCCCTGGTGCGCAAGAACACCAAGGATGTCTTTACGGAGTTCCTGGACAGCAGGACCAAACGGGATGAGCTCAAGGGGCTGCCCGAGATCGTGCGCCTGCGGACGCTGGACGGCAAAGAATACTACGTCCGCCGGGAGCTGGTGATTCCAGTGTTCGTCAAGATGCTGCACGAAAAATCCGAGGAGCTGCAGAACGCCTACATGGAGGAATGGGTGCAGCTGCTCAAAGACAACCGCCGCGTGCCGGCCATGAACGAGGACACCGAGTTCGAGCGCGATCTGGACCTGACCGTCAGGAACCGGTATCCATTGCTCTACGCGCTGCTGAACCACAACCTGCTGTTTCTGGCCAAGGAGACGACGAATCTGGACTACGACATGGGCAAGACCATGGAGCGCGTCCTGGACCCCAGGCTAGGGACCCTGAAGCCGCTGCCGGAGGTACTGGGACTGGCGCGACGGGATATCCTGGACAGCGCGAAGCTGCGGGTCCCGCTCCTGCAGCGGCTGTCCCTGTTCAAGAACCTGTACTACTGGCTTCAGCGGATGCTGCGCAACGTGCGAAAGGCGCTGCAGGAATCAGCGGGGCGGGCCGGGGCGGCCGAGTTGCATCCTGAGGCAGGCGCGGAGGCGGAGCCCTCGCCGGGGGCTGCCGGGGGGGAAGAACCGGCCGCGGAGGCGGCCGGACGGCGAGGCCGGAAGGGTGGGGATGCCGCGGTCCCCGGTCGCAAGACCCGGCGGGCGCCGTTTTCGAGCGGTCTGGACTCCGAATACCCCCGGGAAGGGTCGACCACCCTTCGGCCGACCTCGGCGTCCGAGCTGGCAGCCTACAGGAAGGCTGTGGAGAAGCTCAAGGTGGAGCTGGTCGGAAAGGACAAGTCCGTTGCGGAGAGCCTCAAGGAGCTCCGGGAGCGGTGGAACCCCCTGTACGACCCGCAGGCCAGGATGGAGCTGGTCGAGGACGTGAACGCCATGATCCGTGACTACTTCCGAAAGCTCAAGCGGACCTTTCGGGTGAGCCCGCCCACGGCGGCCAGGATCCGGGATTTGGCTGCCAAGCTGTCCGAGAACAAGTCCTTCGAGCGCATCAAGCGTAAGGACGTTTTTGCCCGCTACGTGGAAGTCTACATGCTGGACCTTCTGGGAGAACGCTGAGACGCGGCAGTGGCCGCCGCCGGCGCCTGGGTAACGGCGCGCCTGTGTATCGGGGAGAGTCTCAGCCCAGAAAGGGCACGGTAGTGTGCGAGATGCGGAAGTCCGCCGACAGCTTGCCCGGCTGTTCCCCGTCCATCTCGAGAAGCACCTCCGTGCCGGAAGCCTGGATGTGCACCTGCGAGCCCCGGTAGGCGTGGACCTCCGGCTCGGACAGGTGACTGCCGCTGTAGATCTTCGGGATCTTCCGCAGCACCTGGAGGCGGCTCATACCGTCGATCACGATCACGTCGAACTGCCCGTCGTCGACCTCGGCGTTCGGAGCGATCATCATGCTGCCGCCGAAGTACTTGCCGTTCGCTACCGCCACGAGCAGGGTCGGTCCTCGATGGACGGTCGTCCCATCGACCACGACGTGCAGCACAGGGGTGCGCAGGGCGCCGAGGGTGCGCAGGACTCCCAGGAAGAAGGGGAGCTTGCCGCGGAAGTGCTTGGAGGCGCGGTTGACCGCTTCGGCGGTATCGGCAGAGAAGCCGAGACTGGACTCGTTGATGAACAGCCGCCGGGTTTCCTCCCCTGTGGTGGCGAGAAAGCGGACCTCTCCGCAGTCCAGGCGGCGCAACCGGTCCTCACGCCAGCAGGCGATGTGTTCCTCGATGCTGCGCTCGTGGTGCCCCATGGTACGGGCGAAATCCGCTCCGGTGCCGCTGGGAAGATAGCCCAGGGCCGCCTCGGGATGCAGGGGCACCCCAGCTGAGAAGAAGCCATTGAGGACCTCGTTGAGGGTGCCGTCCCCGCCCACCGCCACCACCAGCTCGTAGCCTCGGGTGAGGGCGTCACCGGCCAGCTCGGCGGCGTGCATGTGCCGCTCGGTCAGCGCGTAGTCGGCCCTCCCGAGCACGTCCTGGACGCGACGGCGCCACTCGGGCCACTGTGCCGCGGTGCGCCCGTGCGACGAGTGCGGGTTGACGACGAAGAAGGTTTTCCGGTCCACTCGGGCCCTCCTTTGGCGGTCCAAGGTACCGGTCGCGGCAGGAGCGGGCGGAGCCCCGCTGCGGCCGGACCGCCATGCGCTTACAATATGCTCTACGGAGCGGTTGTCAAGTTGCCGTGATCCGAGACGGGGCCGTGCCGGCGGCGGCGTGCTGCCTTGACATTCGGGGGTGCGCGTCCTTTACTACCGATTGTGAGAACCCCTCGAACGGAAGACGGGCGCCCATGGCGGAGGTGAGC
>JAFGFV010000199.1 GCA_016930895.1 Spirochaetales bacterium
GCCATCAAGTGGGTGGTGGGTGAGCAGTCGGTCAAGGCCCTGCGGGCGGAGCGCATGGACGACGTGATCTTCAATGGCTCCGAAAGCCGTAAGGCCCTGAACGTGGCGGAGATCACCCTGGTCATATCCCAGGACGGCAACGAGCTTCCGCTGGACGTCTCGGAGGTGGCCATCCGCCGGCGGCTGTACCGTTCCGGGGAGAGCGAGTACTTCGTCAACAACGTGGCGGTGCGGCTCAGGGAGATCCGGGAGCTGTTCTTTGACACGGGAATCGGCAAGACCGCGTACTCGATCATGGAGCAGGGCAAGATCGACCAGATCCTGTCCAACAAGCCGGAGGAGCGCCGTCAGGTGTTCGAGGAGGCCGCGGGGATCACCAAGTTCCGGGCCAAGGGCCTGGACGCCGAGCGCAAGCTGGACAAGACCCGGGAGAACATGCGCCAGGTCAGCGGCATCCTCGGGGAGGTGCGCCGCAGCTACGAGTCCCTGAAGACCCAGGCGCGGAAGACCGAATCCTACCGGGAGCTGCGGGAGAAGATCTTTGCCACAGAGCTGGACATCCAGCTGCTGCGCCTGAGGTCACTGAACGAGCGAAAGAACGACCTGGAATCCGACCTGAAGGCCCGTCAGGACCGGCGCGACGCCCTGCGGCAAGACATTGAGAGCGTCCGAGGGTCGATCGAACGGAGCATCGACGAGGTGAACGCCATGGAGACCAGCCTCGTCGAAAACCAGAAAAAGCTGTATCGCCTGGACCTGGAGCGCCAGGGCAAGGCCAACCAGATCAAGATCTTGAGCGACCGGATTCACGAAGTGGAGCGGCAGGTAAGCTCGGGCGAGGAGCGTTTCCGCTTTCTCCAGCGCAAACTCGAGCAGTCCACGGAGGATCAGGGCAAGCACTCCGAGTCGCTGCACGAGCTGGAGGGGATGCTGCGCGAGGTGGAGGGCAACATCGACAGTTTCGTCAGGGACATCCAGCAGTTCGAGGAGCGGATCACCCGCAACGACGGCGAGGTATCTTCCCTGATCCGGCAAGCGTCTGACGGAGAACAGCGGGCGGAGAGCCTGCGTGCGGACCTGCGGCGCCTCACCGACGACATCGTCACTGAGCTGGACCAGCGCCTCAGAGAGCTCGGGTATTCCGCCCAGGAGCGCGAGCGGGCCGAGGCCTCCATCAACTCCCTGCTCGAGACCCTGCGGATCCAGCTGGTAGGCAAGCAGCGGCTGCTCGAGGACGTGGGCTCCCTCCAAGCGGTGGCTCCGGGAGAGGAGCGCAAGGTCGTCTCTTCGCTCCAGGCGTTTCTGGCGGAGAGCCTGGAGCGCTTGGAGGCGCTCGTGCGGTCCTTCTCCGAGTACCGGCGTTCGACTCCGGTCTTTCTGGAGGAGTTCCTGGCCCCCGAAGGGATCATCACCCGCAAGCGGGAGCTCGACCAGGCGATCACTGAGACGATGGAAGGCGTCGCCAAGCTGCGCGAAAGGGCGGAGTCCCTCCGCGGGGAGAACAACGAGCTCAACCTGCGGATCGGCGAGTACCGCCACACTCTAGAGGAGCTGCGCGTCAACCGTGCCCGCATGTACACCCAGCGCAGTGCGCTCCAAGGGGAAATCGGCCGCCTGCAGCGGGAGATCGACGAGCAGCAGCTGCAGGTGCAGGACAGCCGCAAGGAAATCGAGCGGTCGAAGCAGCGACTGCAGGAGATCCAGGAACAGATCGACGGCCTCAAGACCGAAAGCGCGGCGCTGGAAGAGCAGAACCGCCTGGTGCGCACCGAGCTGTCGGCGCTGGAGAAGGAGATCCGCCAGCAGAACAGCGGACTGGCCCAGACCGAGGAGAGCCTAAAGGGCAAGACCCGGACCCTGGACCAGCTGCACGGGGAGATCGAAAGCAGGCAGGTCAGCCTGGCCGAGGCCAGGGCCGAGATCCGCAACGTGTACGAGACCTTCCGGGAGATGTACTCCCAGGAGCTTTCCGAGTACGAGTCCCGGATGTACGAGGTGTCTGGCCAGATGAAGGAGCTCCGCGGCCGGCTCGCCGCCGAGCGGGAGGCCCTGCGGGCCCTTGGCCAGGTCAACCTGATGGCCCCGGAGGAGTTCGCGGAAGTGAGCGAGCGCTACCGCTTCCTCACCGGCCAGATCGAGGACCTGAGCCGGGCCTCGGAGGATCTGAAGAAGGTCACCGAGGAGATCCGCACGGAGAGCGCGGAGCTGTTCCTGGAGAGCTACGGCACGATCCGCAAGAACTTCCACCTCATGTTCCGGCGGCTGTTCGGGGGCGGCCGGGCGGAGCTCAAGCTCGTGGATCCCGACAAGGTCCTGGAGAGCGGTATCGAGATCTTTGCCCAGCCGCCGGGCAAGAAGCTGGAGAGCATCAACCTGCTGTCGGGGGGGGAGCGGACCCTGACAGCGATAGCCCTGCTGTTCGCCTTCTACATGGTCAGGCCTTCCCCGTTCTGCATCCTCGACGAGATCGACGCGGCCCTGGACGACCAGAACATCAGTCGTTTTCTACACCTGCTCAAGGAGTTCGCTTCCTCCTCGCAGTTCATCATCGTCACGCACAACAAGAAGACCATCGCCAGCGCCGACTCGCTGCTGGGCATCACCATGGAGGAGTCCGGGATCTCAAAGATCATCACCTTGAGGCTGGAACACAAGGTTGAAGAGAAGACGTACGCTTGACCGCCTGCTGCCCCGGGGCCCCGAAACCCGGCGCATGGTCCTCGTTGGCGCAGGGCTGTTCGTAGGCTCCGCGGTGGTGACGCTGATCATCGTGCTGACGGCAGGGGGGCGGCCTTCCGGACCGAGCGAGGCGGTGCCCGAGCCCGCGGAACAGCCGGCGGGGGAGGTGTTCGGCGCCGTGGGCCTCGGGGACCTGCTCCTGGCGCCATCCGACGGGGAGCCGCAGGGCCCGGCGTGGGGCTCCGGGGGGGCGATTCGCGACCTGCGGGAGGCCCGATCCGCCGGCCACGCCCCGCCGTACCTGCTGCGGCCGCCCCTCGAACGCTGGAGCCGCGAGCAGGTCCAGCGCTACTGGATCCCGCTGAACGACATCGCGGTGGACCGGATCCGACAGGAAAACGACCGGCGCATGCACGCGCTGTTCGAGGAGGTTCCCTAGCGGCGCCGGGACTGGAAGTGGGCGAAATGGGAGGGGAACGAGCGATGAAAGCACATTCCGGGCGGCCGGGGTCCGCCCTTGCGCTGGCAGCGGTGGTGTTGGCGGCGGGGGTGATGATGGTGTTCCTGGGCGCCTGCCGGCACCTCGCCCCCGTGGAGCCGGCTCCCGAGGCACGCCCCTCTGCAGCGCCCGCGGCGCCGACCGCCTCCGCCAGCATGCGGCCGCCGCGCCCCGCCGCCCCGCCGGCGGCCACGGCGACCCCACTGCTTCCGCTCCCCGCGGCACCCGAGCTGACCGCCGCGGGGCTGGGGCTCTCGCCGGGTCGCGCCATCCTGCGGCCGGAGCCTGATCCCGTCGATTCGTGGAAGCTGCCGTTGCCCGTCATCCTGGCGGCGCCCCCACGAATTGGGCCGAGCTACGCCCTGATCGAGCGGGCGGTGGGCGGCCGGCGCCCGGCGGGTCCGGCCCCGGGGGGAGGGCCCGCCGCATCGGCGCCGCCGAAGAGGACACCACGGCCCGCACCCCGGAGTGCGACCGTCCCCTCCGCGGTCTCGATCCCTGACGGACCGGCTGCCGGTGCCGCAGGCTCTACGGCGGACACAGCCGCAATCGCGGGGCGTTCGGCGCCGCGGGCCGCACCGAAAACCCTCGAAAGCGGCGGGAGCCGCGAGGCGGTTCGGGGCGGCGAGATCCCCGGGAGCCGCGAGGCGGGTGGGGCCGGGGAGGTTCGGCAGATCCGCCAAGAGGTCCGGGAGGTGTTGGCCCGCCGGGGTGACCCGGTGGAGCTGCAGTTCGAAGGGGAAGGCTGGCTGTTCACCTCCCTCGGCCGGAGCGGGGGAGACGACGGGTCGACCTTCGAGGGGCTGGAGTTCGAGGGAAGCTCGTCGCAGCAGGGCAGGACCCGCTTCAGCTTCGTGGCCCGGGGCCTCGGGGAGTACCTCCTGAGCTTCCAGGCGCAGAACCACTCTACCGGTGCGCTCAGCAACGAGGTCGTTCGCCTGCGGGTCCTCGACGACGCGGCGTTCGTCAGGGAGCTGCGGGGGGCGGCCGGTGCGGCGGCGCCCGGGGGGGCCACCGGGATGGGCGGATCGATGGCCGCGGACTCCGCCGCAGGCCCGGAGGACGCGACAATTGCGGGCGGGCTGGATGGAGGGGCGGCTGGCGCCGCGGCCGGGCGGGGCACGAGCGGTGCGGTGGCGCGGTCGGCCGCGCGCCCAGGGCCTCCGGTCCCCCAAGGGGAGCAGTGGTTCGAGCTCGGGGAGTTCGACCTGGCTCTGGGCGAGTACCTGCGGGCGGGTCGCCCCGAGGATCCGTACCTCAATGATCGGATCGGCGCCTGCTACGCAGCCATGGGCGAGCATCCGGCTGCCGTGCGGTATTACCTGCGAAACCTGGGGGCCCCGACGGAGTACGGGGAGCGCGCCGCCGCGGCGCTGGTGCGCAGCGGGCTCGCTCTCCAGGATGAAGGGCTCCTGGCGGAATCCACGCCGGCCCTCCTGGCGTCGGCAGGCATCCCGGTGGGGGAGGAGCTGCTGGGTCTTGCGCGTTTTCACATGGAGCGCGGCCGCGCCCCTCTGGCGATGAGGCTCCTTCAGGAGTTCGAGCGTCGGTACCCTTTGGGCCGCGGTCTGGACGAGGTCCTGTACCGCATGGCGCAGCTGTACGAATCGGAGAGCGCGCTGCGGGACCTCGAGGCGGCACGGGACACGTACCGGCGCGTGTACGACGACTGGCCCGAGAGCCCATTCTCCGAGCTCGCGTACGGGCGGTTGCGGTATCTGCAACGCCATTTCTTCGAGATACGCTGAGCCGGCCCCGGCACGGATCCTTCCCGACCCGAGCGTTGACATTCCCGGGGAATAACAGTATATATTCCCCTGACTTATGCTCGAGAGGCTGTCGGACAAGCTCACGGACGTAGTGCGCCAGGTCGCGGGCAAGGCGCACATCTCGGACAAGAACATCCAGGACGCGATCGGGGAGATCAAGATCGCGCTGCTGGAGGCGGACGTCAACCTGCGCGTGGTGCGCAGGTTCGTGAACCGCACCACCGAGGAGGCCCTGGGCGAGAAGGTCCTGCGCTCGGTGGCACCCGGGCAGCAGTTCGTGAAGCTGGTTCACGACAAGCTGGTGGAGCTCCTTGGCGAGGGTCGTCAGGATCTGGTGCTCAAGGGGCCGGATACTCTGTCGACGGTGCTGCTCCTTGGCCTGCAGGGGTCCGGAAAGACCACCACGGCGGCCAAGCTGGCCGTGCACCTGCGCAAGGTCGGCCGGAAGCCGCTACTCGTGGCCGCGGACCTGGTGCGGCCGGCTGCGGTCGAGCAGCTCGCCGTGCTGGCGCGTCAGGCGGGGATCGACCTGTACCGGGAGGACAAGAGCACACCGGTCAAGGTGGTGACCAATGCCGTCAAAACAGCCGCCCGCGGGCAGTACGACACGGTGGTGATCGACACCTCCGGACGCCTGCAGATCGACGAGCAGATGATGCAGGAGATCGAGGCGGTCAAGAAGGCCGCCCGGCCGGAGGAGCTGCTCCTGGTGGCCGACGCCATGACCGGCCAGACCGCCGTGGACATCGCCAAGGCCTTCGACGAGCGCCTGGAGCTCACGGGCGTGATCCTGAGCAAGTTCGACTCGGACGCCCGCGGCGGGGCCGCCCTGTCGATCAAGAGCGTGACCGGCAAGCCGATCAAGTTCGTCGGCACCGGCGAGAAGCTCGAGGAGCTGGAGCCCTTCTATCCCGAGCGCGTGGCGACGCGCATCCTGGGCATGGGCGACGTGGTGACCCTGGTGGAGAAGGCCCAGGAGGCCATCGACGCCCGGGAGGCAGAGGAGCTCCAGGAGAAGATCGCCAGGGAGACCTTCACCCTGGAGGACTATCTCGACCAGTTTCGCCGGGTGCGCAAGATGGGCAGCCTGGAGAACCTGCTCGAGATGATCCCGGGGGCCAAGGGGAACATCCGCGAGGATGCGATCGACGCGAAGGAGATGACCCGGGAGGAGGCGATCATCCTCTCGATGACCGGGAATGAGCGGCGGAATCACCGAATCATCGGTCCCAGCCGAAGGACCCGGATCGCCCGAGGCAGCGGCACGGCGGTGCACGACGTGAACAAGCTTCTCAAGAAGTTCGAGAAGACAAGGCTCATGATGAAGAAGATGACGAAGAACAAGAAGGCCCAGGCAGAGTTTCTGGCGCAAATGGGCAGGCAACCCAAGGAGGCACGAAGTTGAGCGTACGGATCAGGTTGAAGCGGTTTGGCACCAAGCGACGGCCGTACTACCGAATTGTGGTCATGGATTCACGCAGTCCGCGGGACGGACGAACCATCGAAGAGGTGGGTTTCTACCATCCGATCGAGATCGAGGAGAAGCAGATCCAGGTCAAGGAGGATCGGGTTCGCGAGTGGCTCGGCAAGGGCGCCCAGCCATCGGACACGGTGAGAAAGCTGCTGAACAACATCAATTTCCGCATCAAGTAGCACTCCCCCCGGGCGCTGGAAGGAGAGGGTCGTGGAGAAGGAACTGGTCGAGTACATCGCGAAATCTCTGGTGGATGACCCGAGCGGCGTCGTGGTGA
>JAFGFV010000200.1 GCA_016930895.1 Spirochaetales bacterium
CAGCGTGGCCAGCGGGACCTCCGACGGCCGGTTGGCCACCAGCCCGACGGCCCCCTCCTTCCCGTATTCCAGGAGCAGCACCACGGTCTGGCGGAAGTTCGGGTCCACCAGCTCCCGGGAAGCGACCAGGAAGGTTCCCCGGGCCGGCTCACGGGGCCCGTCCGCCCACCCCGGGCTGAGGGGGAGCAGCAAGGCAAGAGGTACCACGATCGTCCGCACGACAAGGAATAAGCCGGAGGGCCGCTTCATAGCATCAGCATACCGCGGCTCCGGCGCTGCGGCAACGGTCCGCGCGGTCCGCATGGTCCTCGGGGCCGTTGGACGACCGGCCTCGCATGTCATAGAATACCCGCAGCGCCTACCGATGGAAAGGAGCACGCCGAAGCCGTGGGCAGAAACGAGCCAAGCAGCGATGCTTTCCGTGTCGAAGAGTATCGCGGCCGGATCAACCGGGTCCTGGACTACATCGACGCGCACCTCGAGCGGAGCTTCAACCTGGCAGAGCTGGCCGCGGTGGCCAACTTCTCCAAGTTCCACTTCCACCGCCTCTTCGCGGCCCTGACCGGGGAGACCCTCTTTCAGTTCATCGCCCGGGTGCGCCTCGAGCGCGCGGCAGCCGGCCTGCTGGCGCATCCCAAGCAGTCGATCACCGAGATCGCCCTGGACTGCGGCTTCTCCAGCTCCGCGGCGTTCGCCCGCGCCTTCCGGGGCGGCTTCGGGGTCACCCCGAGCCAGTGGCGGCGCAGCCGTGGCCGCAGGCTCAGCAACGTCGGCCAAACGGATCGCAAGGACAGTCAAGCGATTCGCAACTCCAGGCAAGCAGGGGCGGCGCCCGCGGCCTACACTGGTCTCGGCATCAAGCCATCGGAAAGGAGACCAGAGATGAACCAGGGTGTTGAGGTCAGAGAGCTGCCGGAGATGATGGTGGCGTACGTGCGGCACGTAGGTCCGTACCAGGGTGACGCCCAGCTGTTCGAGCGGCTCTGGGGCGCCCTCATGAGTTGGGCCGGGCCGAGGAAACTCGTCGACTTCCCCGACACACAGGCCCTGATCGTGTACCACGACGACCCGGAGATCACCGAGAAGGAGAAGCTGCGGGTCAGCGTGTGTCTGTCCGTCCCTCCGGATACCCCCGTGGACGGGGCGGTGGGCAAGATGACCATTCCCGGGGGCCGCTACGCCTTGGCGCGCTTCACCCTGACCCCGGACCAGTACGGAGAGGCCTGGCAGTGGGTCTTTGCCGAGTGGCTGCCGGGCAGCGGCTACCAGCCGGATGATCGCCCCTGCTTCGAGATGTACCCGGGAGGAGACGCCCCGGATGCGTCGGGCAGGGTCACGGTGGACATCGCGGTCCCCGTGCGCCCGCTGTAGGTCGAAGCCCGGAGGGGACGCCGCGGTGCCGAACGTGAGCTTCGAGCCCTTCACCCTGCGCGCCAAACGGGCCATCGCGGCCGTTCCCTTCGGGCAGGTTGCCACATACGGCCAGATCGCTGCCTGCGCGGGCAACCACCGGGCTGCCCGCCAGATCGCCTGGCTGCTGCACTCCGCCTCCGAGACGGAACGCCTGCCCTGGCACCGGGTCATCGGCGGTCGGGGCAGCATCTCCCTGCCCAGGGGCGGCGGCTTCGAGGAGCAGCGCGCCCTCCTCGAGGCGGAGGGGGTGGCCGTGGACGAGGCCGGGCGCATCGACCTTTCCCGCTACCTGTGCACCCTGCGACTCGATCCCCCGCCCACCGGTACGGCGCCATGAGAGGCCGGCTGCGCTGCGCGATCGTGGGGCTGGGGCGCATCGGCTCCACCCTCGAGGACGACCGGCTGCGGGAAAAGCCCGCCAGCCACGCGGGGGCGATCCGGGCGAGCCGGGACTGCCTGCTGGTGGCCGGCTGCGACCTCCGGCAGGACCGCCGGGAGGCCTTTGCCAGGCGCTGGGGCTGCCCCAGCGTCTATGGCGATCTCCGGCCGATGCTCGAAGCCCACCGGCCCCACGTCCTGCACGTGGCCACCCCCGCGGAGACCCACGGACTCCTGATCGCCCAGGCTGCGGAGTTGGGGGTGCCTCTGGTCGTCTGCGAGAAGCCCCTGTGCACGAGCGCGGCGGACGCCCGGGCGGCGGTCGAAACCTGCCGGGCAGGAGGCACGCTCCTGATGGTGAACCACGAGCGGCGCTACTCCCGGGACTACCGCGAGGCCCGGAGCCTGGTGCAGGAACGGCGGTACGGCACCCTGCTCTCCCTCCAGGCCCGCCTGTACATGGGCCGGGGCCAGCCCCTCGGGGAAATCCTACTGGAGGACGGGACGCACATGGTGGACGTCATCCGCTACGTGACGGGACGGGAGATCGAGCCCCGGCACGTGCGGGGCGGGGCGGGCTCGCGGGACGGGACCCTCCAGGCGCTGTTCGCCTGCGGGCAGGCCGACGGCTTTCTGGAGGTTTCCGGCAGCCACGAGGCCCTGGTGTTCGAGCTGGAGCTGGGCTTCGAGCGGGGCCGCTTGCGGGTCGGCAACGGGGTGTACGAGGAGTGGGCAAGCGGGCCGAGCCGCTACTACGAGGGCTTCCGCTCCCTGCGGGCCGTGCACAGGCGCCCGTGGCGCCTCACCGGCTACTTCGTCGGCATGCTGGCCGATGCCGTGGCGGTGCTCCGCGAGCCCGGGCGCATCCCCGTCTCCTCGGGCCTGGACGGGCTGCGGGCCATCGAAACCATCGAGACCATCGTCGGGTCAGCCGGATCGTGAGATCGGCCCGATCGTGAGATCGGCCCGATCGTGAGATCGGCCAGGCTGGTCGGGGCGCCGCCACGCCGCGGCATCCCTGCGGCCGCCCTGCAATGGCGTGGATTTTCGCGTCACAAGGAGGTATACTTTCAAGTGCATGATGCAGGAGTGCATGATGCAGGACTGCATGATGCAGGATCGAGGTGTCCACTTCCTCGAGCGTGCCGCTTGCGGCAACGCCGCCACGCCAGGCGCCCTGACCTGGCGTGGCATCCTCTATCCGACCTTGCCGGCCCTGATGCCGGCTCTGGCTGCCGCGTGCGCGCCATGTCCGTGAAAAGGAGCAAGCCGATGAAAACCGCCCTGGCTCTCTGCCTGTTGCTGCTCGCGGCTTCACTGCCGCTGGCCGCCCAGGAGCTGCTCGTCGAGTACCTCGAGGGCGCCCTGGAGCTCAAGCAGGGATCGCGCTGGACAGAGGTGTACATCGGCGAGTCCCTGCCTCCGCAAAGCGTGATCCGCCTGGAAGCCGGCGGCTTCGCCGAGCTTTCCGCCGGCAGCGTCACCATCACCCTCAACCAGGGCGGGACGTACAACACCGACACCCTGTTCAAGTCCGGCCAAAAGGTGGCGGCCTGGAACCTCGGGGGCGTGGTCAACTCGAAGCTCTCGAAGCTCATCTCCCCGACGTCGGGGACCGAGACCGCGACGATGGGTGTCCGCGGCGACCGCATGGACAGCGGCGAGCTGACCTGGGTCGAGGAAGGCACGGAGTATCTGGAAGAAGGCAAGAGGCTGCTGGCGGCGGGGCAGGTGGACGAGGGCATCCGCCGGCTCGAGCAGGGCGCCGAGTGGGCCATCACCGACGACGAGCGCCACGAGCACCTCTTCTACGCCGCCTACGGCCATTCCCTCAAAGGGGAAAGCGTCGTGTCCCTGATCATGCTGGAAGACATGCGGGTGGGCCCTGCCGCCCGGTTCTTCACCGACTACGTCCTGCTCAAGGGCAAGCTCCTGATCGACAGCCTGGCCTTCGAGGACGCCCTGGCGCTGTTCGACCAGTACCTCCAGCACCCGGACATGGGCGAGACCACCCAGGTTGTGCACTACCTGTCTGCGGTCTGCTACCAGGGCCTGGACAAAGGGCAGCAGGCCCGCCGGAGCCTTGAGGCCGCCCACAAGATCGACCCCAATTCTGAATACGGACGCTCGGCCCAGCAGATGATGGGCAGCCTGTAGAGGGGCCTGAGCAGACCGGCCCGAGCCCGACAGAAGCGCTGTAGCCCGCGCAGCCGACGCCGCCGTAGCCGGCGATCGTAACAGAAACGGGAAGGGGCCGCGGGGATGTACTCCCAGCGGCCCCTGTAGTCTGCGCTGATTCCTGCAATCGACCCGCGCTTACTTGATCGCCGTCATGAAGCTGTAGGTCGGGCTCGTGTACCGCCATGTGCGTATCTTGCCCAGCACGTCGTAGCTCTTGTAGTACCAAGAGTATGAGGTCACGGGGGCCAGGGAAGGATCGGTGGCCGCGGGCGTGTAGCCGTTGACTGTCAGCCTGGGGACGGTGGCGGAGGTGGGCGGCCTCGAGCCGCTCCAGATGAAGAAGTCGTACTCCTCCGCTCCTGCGTCGTCGGGCCAGTTGAAGGGCGGCTTGAGCGCCACGCCCCGCTGCCCCCAGTACGGGTAGATGTAGTTGGGAAAGTAGTAGATCGTACGCGAGCCGCTGGAGGACGTGTTGCCTGCGTCGTCCCTGGCACGGACCTGCAGGGTGTACGGTCCATAGTCCGGAAGACTGGGAGGCTCGTAGCTCGTCGAGGCACCGACTGAAGTCCAGGTGCTCTCGTCCCAACCGCGCTGGTAGTAGCCCAGATCGGCTGCGGCGCCGGACCGGCTCCAAGCGGGATAATCGGTATCGTAGTACGCTCCGGTAGAAGCCGGCGCAGGGAGTGGGGTCCGGTCCCAGACTTCGGGCCGCGTCACGTAGCTGCTCCTTCCGGCCTTGTCGGCAACCGTCAGCCTGAGCTCGAAGGCGTTGTCGATGCTGCCGTTGGGATCATAGACCGTGGTGTCCTCTTTTGTGGGGCTGCCGAAGGCCAGACCGCCTGGAGTCACGGTCCAGCTGTAGCTGGCGATGCCGCTGCCGCTGCCGTCGGAAGCGCTGCCGTTGAGATTCTGAGTGGCGCTCTGCGCGGCGTTCGCGGTAGCCGGCGGGCCGGACACGATCGAGACCGTCGGGGGATTCTCATCCAGCAAG
>JAFGFV010000201.1 GCA_016930895.1 Spirochaetales bacterium
CCCTGGTGGCCTACAGCCTGAACGGGCTGTGCATCTATGGGGCGCACTTCAACCAGCACTTTCCCTTCCATCTCAACTGGGGCTCGAACACCACCCGGGAGCTGCTGTGGCCCATCTCCATGGCCGGACAGGCCATGGCCCGCAACAGCAAGCTCCTGTACACCAGTAACGGCTTCGCCAACGCCGGGCCCATGACCGAGATGCTCTTCTACGAGACCGCCTGCCACGCCATGGTGAGCACGGTGACGGGGTGGCACTTGTGGGAGATGGCCTCCACCCGGAACAAGTACAGGAACCGCGCCACGGCCATGGAGGCGCGCCTGGCCGCCGAGGTCGGGCACGCGGTGGCCCGCCAGGGCATGAAGCGCGGCGAGGCCAACGAGATCGCCCTCAAGCTCCTGGGCAAGTACGAAGCCGAGGCCGGCACCGCCCCCAAGGGCGTGGAGTACCAGGAGTGCTACGACGTGGCCACGGCGCTGCCGACCCAGGAGCACTACGACATGTACCGCAAGGTCAAGGACGAAGTGGCCGCCCTGGGGGTGGAGTTCCCGTTCTAAGGCGATGAGAATCGGCACGCAGTTCCAGCAGGGTCCGGGCCTCGACTGGATGAGCCCGGACCAGTGCGAGGAG
This sequence comes from Spirochaetales bacterium, assembly GCA_016930895.1. Next base: position 631 of record JAFGFV010000201.1, read on the forward strand.
ATCTACCTGGCGGCCCTGGAAGTCCTGGATCGGGTCGGGGTGCGGGTCCACGAGCCCCGCGCCCTGGCCCTGCTCCAGGCGGCCGGCGCCCGGCTGGAGGGGGACCGGGCGCGCCTGCCCGCGGGGCTGGTGCAGCAGGCCCTGGCCGGGGGGATGGCCTCTTCGATGGAGATGGTCCTGCTGTGCAGCGAGACGGCCGGGACGGTGCGCCGGATCCTCCAGGGGCTTCCCATGGACGCCCGCAGCCTGGCCCTCGAGACCATCGAGGCGGTAGGCCCGGGGGGCAACTACGTGGCCGAGGAGCACACCGTCGAGGGATTCCGGCAGAGCCTCCACCGCTCCGAGCTGGCCAACCGCGGGGCGTGGGACCGGTGGCAGGCCGCGGGAGGCCTCGAGTTCGGGGAACGGGCCCGGCGCCGGGCCCGGGAGATCCTGGAGGGATACCGCTGCCCGGCGCTCCCGGCCCGGGTGCGCGGGCGGCTGCGGGAGATCGCCTGTCGGGGCACGGGGGCCCAGGGAGGGACCGCCGCCCCAGAGCGGGCCCAGGCTGTCGAGGAGTGAGATGAGACTGAGAGTGCTGAGCCGAGAGGACACCGGCCGGGTGCATCGCGCCGCCCTCACCATCCTGGGGGAGATCGGGATGGACGTGCGCGACGGGCAGACCCGGCGGGAGCTGCTGCAGGCCGGCTGCCGGGAGGGCGAGGCGGGCTACCTGCTGTTCCCCGAGGAGCTGATCGCCCGCGCCCTGGAATCGGTCCCGGACCGGGTGCTCCTGCAGCGCCGCGACGGGCGCCCGGCCGTAGACACCCGGGCCCCGGAGCCCTGCTTCGCCCCGGGACTCAACTGCATCACCATCCTGGATCACCGCACCGGCGCTCACCGGGAGTTCCGGCTGGCGGACGTGGCCGAGGCGGCGCGGGTGTGCCACGGCCTGGAAAACGTGGCCCTGGCCACGGGGCTGGGAAACCCCTCCGACGTGGCTCCCGAGAAACAGGCCCTGGAAACCGTGCGGGCCATCGTGGACGCCACCGACAAGCCCCTGGCCTTCATCGCCCACAATGAGGTGGAGGACGAGGAGGTCTGGAGCTTCCTGGCCGAGCTGGCCGGAGGCTGGGAGGCCCTGGCCGAGCGGCCCTTCGCCCTGGACCTGACCGGCCCCTACTCCCCCCTGGAGCTCGGGGAAGAGGCCTGCCGGCGGCTGCGCTACACCGCCCGGCGGCGCCTGCCCGTGGTCTGTTACCCGGCGCTGCTCTCGGGCACCACCGGGCCGGTGACCGGCGCAGGGGCCATCGCCCAGTCCTCCGCCGAGATCCTGGCCGGTCTGGTGGTGCACCAGCTGGCGGGGCCCGGGGCGCCGGTTCTCACCGCCTCCTCGATCCTGCCGGTGGACCTGCGCACGGGCGGGATCGCCTACGGCTCTCCGGAGTACCTGCTCGCGGGGCTGGGGGCCGTGGACTACTTCGAGGACCTCGGGGTGCCGACCTGGATCGGGGCGGGCTGCTCGGACTCCCACGTGGTGGACGCCCAGGCGGCGGCGGAGGCGGCCATGGGGCTGTACGGGGCCATGCTGGCCGGGACCTCCTTCGTCCACAACCTGGGGTTCCTGTCCGCCGGCAAGACCGGCTCTCTGGAGATGCTCGTGCTGGGTGACGAGCTGGCCGGGGGCGCCCGGCGCTTTGCCGGGGGAATTCGGGTCGACGAGGAGACCCTGGGCGTGGCGGCTACCCGACGGGCGGCCAGGGACCACTCGTACATGATGGACGAGCACACCCTGAGCCACATGCGCACCGCCATGTGGGAGCCGAAGCTGCTGGAGCGTGTCACCCTGGAGCGCTGGCAGAAGGAGGGGCGCACCCTGGAACAGAGGCTCCGCGGGCGGGTGGAGGAGCTGTTGCGCGGCTAGGGGCCTGTCGGGCTTGCGTAGCCGTTTGCACGGTCGAAAGGAAGGAGTGGAAGCAACATGCTGATCGTCGGCGAACGGATCAATACCTTCAAGAAATCCGTGATGAGGGCATACGAGCAGAAGGACGAGGAGTTCATCCGCAGCGAGGTGCGGCGCCAGGCCGAGGCCGGGGCGGAGGTCATCGACATCAACGCAGGCTCGAGCCTGGAGGTCGAGCCGGAGAACATGCGCTGGGCCGTGCGGATCGCCCAAGAGACCGCAGACCTCCCCTTGAGCATCGACAGCCCGAACCCGGCGACCATCCAGGCGGGCTTCGAGGTCTGCCGCAACCCCGGCCAGGCCTGGGTCAACTCCGTGACCCTGGAGGACGAGCGCCTGGAGGGTCTCCTGCCCCTGGCCAGGGAGCACGGCTGTCCCCTGGTGGCCCTGTGCCGCGACCAGGGAGAGATCGCCCAGAACGGGGCGGGACGGGTCGAGGTGGGCAAACGGATCGTGGACGTGGTGGACCGCGCCGGCATCTCCCTGGACTGCCTGTACCTCGACACCCTGATCGAGCCGATCAGCGTGCACCCGGATGCGGGCATGGTGTCCCTGGAGACCCTGCGGGGTCTCAAACGGGCCCTCCCCGAGATCAAGACCATCATCTCCCTCAGCGGCGTCTCCTTCGGCTTGCCGGCGCGCAAGCTCCTGCACCGGGTCTACCTGCCCCTCCTGATGGCGGAGGGCCTGGACGCGGTGTTCCTGGACCCCCTGGACGCCGCCCTCATGGCAAGCATCAAGGCCACCGAGGCCGTGCTGGCCCGCGACGAGTTCTGCATGAACTACATCACCGCCCATCGCGAAGGGAGGATCGAAGGGTGAGCCAGCCGACCGGGGCCTCCGCGCCCAAACCGGTCACGCCCGCCTCCCTGCTGCGCAAAAAGCAGCGCGGAGAGAGGATCACGGTGTTGACCGCCTACGATTACCCCCTGGCCCGCCTGGCGGACCAGGCGGGAATCGACTGCCTGCTGGTGAGCGATGTCCTGGGGCAGGTGGGGCTGGGCTACTCCTCGACCCTGCCGGTCACGGTCAAAGAGATCGCCCACCACACCCGGGCGGTGCTCCGGGGAGCGACCCGCTCCTTCGTGATCGCCAAGATGCCCCAGTTCTCCGCCGCCGGCTCGCGGGCCCGGACGGTGCGCAACGCGGAAATCCTGGTCAAGGGAGCGGGGGCCGGGGGCCTGGAGGTCGAAGGGGGGACGGAAACGATTCCCGTCGTGCGGGTCCTGGCCGAGCTGGGGATCCCGGTCATGCCCCACATCGGCCTGACCGGGCAGCATGCCCTGCGACACGGGAGCTTCGCGGTGCAGGGGCGCAGCGCCGAGGAGGCCCGGGGTCTCCTGGAGCTGGCGAGGGCCCTGGAGAGGGCGGGGGCCTTTGCCCTGATGCTGGAGTGCATCCCCGCCGAGGTGGCGGGCCTGATCCGCGAGGCCGCCCGGATCCCGGTGCTGGGCATCGGCTGCGGCGCCTCCTGCGATGGGCAGATCCTCGTTCCCCAGGACATGCTGGGGCTGTTCGACCGCTTCGTCCCCAAGTTCGTGAAGGTCTACCGGGACCTGTCGCGGGAGATCCTCGAGGCTTTCGGAGAGTTCAAGGCGGAGGTCGAGGCGGGGAGCTTCCCCGGCCCGGAGCACGGGTACGCGATGGATCCCGAGCAGCTGGAAGAGCTGCGCCGCCACCTGGCAGAGCGCAGGGCCGGAAGGCCCGAAGGGGAGTTTTGACAACGCCGGGCAGCCCGTCTATACTGCAGGCCACGAACGGAACCGGCGGTAGCTGCGGGACGGGCGCAAGATAGGGAGGAGAATGGCGGCAGCGCAGCAGCAGAGTAAGGTTCCCCCGACCTTCTCGAACCCCTGGGACAGGGTGCGTCACTTTTTCCTGTTCCGCCCCCCCTGGCGGGACATCCTGCAGTTCCTGGCCCTGGTCGCCGTCCTGGTCTGGCTGATGGCCTTGAGCACCGGCCGCCTGGGCTACAACTGGCAGTGGTTCCGGGTGCCCCGCTACATCCTCTCCTTCCGCAAGGGGCAGCTCGTGGCGGGTCCCCTCCTGCAGGGCCTGGTCGTGACCTTCAAGATCTCCGGGGTGAGCCTGGTCTTCGCCTTCGCCCTCGGGCTGATCACGGCCCTGCTGCGTCTGTCGAACTCCGTGGTGGGGCGGGCCCTGGCACGGCTGTACGTGGAGCTCATCCGCAACACCCCCCTGCTCGTACAGCTGTTCGTGATTTACTTCATGGTCGGCCCGATCCTGGGCCTGGAGCGCTTCTTTTCGGCGGTGCTCGCCTTGAGCCTGTTCGAGGGGGCCTATGCCTCCGAGATCTTCCGCTCCGGGATCGTGTCCCTGCACAAGGGGCAGTGGGAGGCGGCCTACAGCCTGGGGCTGAGCGGGATGGATACCTACCGTTTCGTCATCCTGCCCCAGGCCGTGCGCCGCATCCTGCCGCCCCTGGCCAGTCAGGCGATCAGCCTGATCAAGGATTCGGCCCTGGTGAGCCTGATCTCGCTCAA
>JAFGFV010000202.1 GCA_016930895.1 Spirochaetales bacterium
CGAGCGAAGGAAAGATACCCGGTGTGACCAAGTCGAGTTGGTAGGGAGAGTACGTATGAGTGTTACCGATCCGATTGCAGATATGCTGACCAAGATCAGGAACGCCAGCATGGCCAAGTTCGAGAAGGTGGATATCCCTTCCTCGAAGCTCAAGGTCGAGATCGTCAAGATCCTGAAGAACGAGGGGTTCATCAAGACCTTCAAGAAGATCACGCAGGACGGCAAGAACCAGATCCGGATCTTTCTGAAGTACAACGATGAGAACATCCCGGTTCTGCACGGAGTTCAGAGGCTGTCCAAGCCCGGGCGGAGAGTGTACACCAGCTACAAGGGCATGCCTCGGGTCTTCAACGGGTACGGCACCCTGATCGTCACGACCTCCAGGGGAGTGATCACGGGCAAGAAGGCAGCGGAACAGCGGATCGGCGGAGAGCTGATCTGCAGCGTCTGGTAGACGGTCGCAGCGAGGTACTGGTATGTCACGAATAGGAAAGATGCCGATCCCGATTCCCGAGGGAGTCAAGGTCACGGTGGAGGAGAATCGAATCACCGTGCAGGGGACCCGGGGGACGCTTTCGCAGGAATACAAGCCGCTGGTGGAGTTCGACCTGCAGGAACAGCAGTGCATCGTCCGCCGCAAGGACGACAGCCGGCAGGCCAGGGCCATGCACGGCCTGTACCGCAAGCTGGTCCACAACATGGTCGTGGGCGTTTCCCAGGGCTTCACCCGGGTCCTCCTGGTGAATGGAGTCGGGTACCGGGCAGAAGTAAGGGACGGCGCCCTGGTCCTGAATCTCGGGTATTCGAACCCCATCGAGTATCCCATTGAAGAGGGCATCACGATCAGCGTCGAAGGCAACAACCGCATCACGGTGACCGGCTCTAATCTGCAGAGAGTGGGCCAGGTCGCGGCCGAGATCCGATCGTTGCGGCCGCCGGAGCCGTACAAGGGGAAGGGCATCCGCTACGAGAACGAGTTCGTGCGACGGAAGGTCGGCAAGACCGGCGTCAAGTAAGCTCTGGAAGAGGCACTGTGAGATGAGCAGACTAGAGGACAAGATTCGACGCAGGGGCAGGAGAAAGGCCCATATCCGCAAGCGGCTGTTCGGGACCGCTGAGCGTCCGCGCATGACGGTGTTCAAGAGCGCGCGGTACCTCTACGTTCAGGTAATCGACGACACTCAAGGGCACACGCTCGCCTCCGTGTCGAATCTCGAGAAGGATCTCCGCAACGTCAAGGGCACCATCCCCGGCGGGCAGAAGCTGGGGGAGGTGATCGCCGAGCGACTGAAAGCGAAGAGCATCGGCCAGGTGGTGTTCGACCGCAACGGTTACGCCTACCACGGCGTGGTGAAGTCAATTGCCGATGGCGCACGCAAGGGCGGCGTCCGGTTTTAGGGGGAGAACTTGGAACAGGAACGGGAGTACGCAGAAAAGCTCGTGCGCTTGAATCGGATCGCCAAGGTCGTCAAGGGCGGACGCCGGTTCTCGTTTTCCGCACTGTCGGTGGTGGGGGACAGGCACGGCCAGGTGGGGTACGGCTTCGGCAAGGCGAACTACGTGTCCGACGCCATCCGCAAGAGCCTGGACCGCGGCAAGAAGAATTTCGTACGGGTTCCCCTGAAGCGAACCACGATCCCGCACGAGGTGACCGGCAAGTTCAAGGGGGCCCGGGTGGTGCTCAAACCCGCTTCCCCCGGCACGGGAATCATCGCCGGCGGGCCGGTGCGGGCCGTCATGGAAGCGGCAGGAGTCAAGGACATCCTGAGCAAGTCACTGGGCTCGGAGAACTCGATGAACATCGTCAAGGCGGTGTTCAAGGCGATCGAACAGCTTATGGACGCCAAGGGCATGGCCGAGAGCCGCGGCAAGTCCCTGGCCGAGTTCTGGGGTTGAGGAATGAAGACTATACGCATTCGGCTGACGCGCAGCCCGATCGGGGCCAAGCCCGTTTTGCGCAGGACGGTGGCCGCCCTCGGCCTGCGGAAGGTCAACTCATCGGTGGTAGTGGAGGAGACTCCCGCGATCGAGGGGATGGTCAGGGCGGTCTCTCACCTGTTGGCGGTGGAAGAAGCGGAGTCGGGTGCCAGGCCGGCGGCCAGAGTGCCGCGCTCGCGCAAATCTGCCGCCGCGAAACCGGCGGCGGCCGCGAAGCCCGCGGCCAGGAAGCCCGCCGCGGCGGCCGCGAAGCCCGCGGCTCAGAAGCCCGCGGCGGCGGCCGCGAAGCCCGCGGCTCAGAAGCCCGCGGCTCAGAAGCCCGCGGCTCAGAAGCCGAAGGAGTAATCCATCAAGATGGAACAGTTCAACATCCGTAAACCCAAGGGAGCAACCCGGCGCAAGAAGGTGGTTGGCCGGGGCGCCGGCTCGGGGCGCGGTTCGACCGCAACCCGCGGCTCGAAGGGGCAGAACTCCCGCTCCGGCGGGAGCTCACGCATCGGCTTCGAAGGGGGGCAGATGCCCCTGTATCGCCGGATTGCCCGCCGGGGCTTCTCCAACTACCCGTTCAAGACGGAGTACACGACCGTCGACGTGAAAGCCCTCGAGGTCTTCTCTGACGGGGATACCGTGAACAAGGAGGCTCTCGTGGACCGGAAGATAATCCGGCGGCGGGCAGGCCTGATCAAGATCCTCGGCAACGGTGCCCTTTCACGGAAGCTCGTGGTGGACGTGGACAAGGTCACCGCGGGGGCCAGAAAAGCCATCGAGGCGGCGGGCGGCACCGTCGCAGGTGCGGCCGCGGCCAGTGGCAGGCCGGCAGCCCGCCCTCCGGCCGGCCAGGTCCAGGCGGGGCAGAAGGAGCCGGGCGGCCAGGGGCCCGCGGCGAACAAGCCGGAGCCGGAGGCGCCGGCTGCGGATACGACGCCTAAGGAATAACCGACATGGCGAGCAATCCCCTCGTTAACATATTCCGTGTCAAGGATCTGCGGGACCGCATCCTGTTCACGATCTTCATGCTGTTCATTTTCCGGCTGGGGGCCAACATTCCCATTCCGGGGGTCAACATCAACGCCCTCAAGATGTACATGACCGCCCAGGAGGCGGCCGGGACCGTGGGCATCACCGACTACCTGGATTTCTTTGCCGGAGGGGCTTTCAAGAATTTCTCGATCTTCATGCTGGGGATCATGCCGTACATCTCCATGTCGATCATCATGCAGCTGCTGACCCTCGTGTTCCCCAAGCTGAAGAAGATCCAAGAGGAGGAAGGGGGCCGCAAGAAGATCCATCGCTACACCCGGATCGGGACGATTGCGGTGTGCCTGGTCCAGGGATTCGCTGTCACCAACTACATCGACAGCGTTCCGGACGCCATCACGATCAGCAAGATGGCCTACACCCTGATCGCTCTGCTCACCGTGACTGCGGGCACGGTCTTCCTCATGTGGATGGGGGAACAGATCACCCAGCGCGGGATCGGAAACGGGATCTCGCTGCTGATCTTCGCCGGGATCGTGACGAGGATTCCGTATGCGCTGTACTCCATCGTCGAGCAGGTCCAGCGGCGCGAGCTCAATCCCGTGTTCGTGATCGTCGTGCTGATCATGTTCGTGGTCGTGGTGGCGCTGGTGGTGTACGAGCAGCAAGGGCAGCGCAAGATACCCGTGCACTATGCCAAGAGGGTCATCGGGCGCAAGATCTACGGGGCGCAGAACACGTACCTTCCCTTCAAGATCAACCCCTCCGGGGTCATTCCGGTGATATTCGCTTCGTCGATCCTGGTGTTCCCGCTGCAGATCGCCGGAAACCTGGCGGCCAACCCTTCGTTCGCCTGGCTGGGCAGGTTCGCCTCGTGGCTGCGTCCCAACGGCGTGCCGTACGTGGTGGCGTACACGTTACTCATCATTTTCTTCGCGTACTTCTACACGCAGGTGACGCTGAACCCCGTGGAGATCTCCAAGAACATCAAGGACAACGGGGGGTCGATTCCGGGAATCCGCTCGGAAAAGATGGAAGAGTATTTTACCCGCATCCTCAACAGGATCATTCTGCCGGGGTCTCTGTTCCTGGCGTTCATCGCGGTGATTCCCACCATCGTCCAGACTTGGTTCAATTTTCCTCAGGATGTGGCCCTCCTGATGGGTGGGACCTCGCTCCTGATCATGGTGGGAGTGGACTTGGACCTGATGAGCCAAATCGAGGCGCACCTGCGCATGCATCATCAGGACGGAATCGTGCGCAAGGGCCGGATTCGCTCGCGGAACCTATAGCCGAGCGAGCGCAAGGAGAGTCGTCATGAAAGTGAGAGTGAGCGTCAAGCCCATCTGCGACAAATGCAAGATCATTCGACGCAGGGGCGTTGTGCGCATTATTTGTGAGAACCCGAAACACAAGCAGCGGCAAAGGTAGGAGTGTAGCATGGCCCGAATTGCAGGAGTCGATCTGCCGAACAAGCACGTGGACATCGCGCTCACGTACATCTACGGATTGGGGCGGTCTTCCGCCGCTGCGATCTGCAAAGCCGCCGGGATAGATCCGGACAGACGCATCAACGATCTCTCCTCCGAGGAGATCAATACGCTACGGAAGATCATCGAGAACGACTACAAGGTCGAGGGACGGCTACGCACGGAGGTGTCCTTGAACATCAAGCGCCTCATGGACATTGGCTGCTATCGGGGCCTGCGGCACCGCAAGGGGCTGCCGGTGAGGGGCCAGCGGACGCGAACCAACGCCCGCACCCGAAAGGGGAAACGGAAGACCGTCGCCGGGAAGCGGCGGGCCAAGTAGGATCGCCAGAGCGACATGCAGTTCGCGGGGAGGCATTAGGACGTGGCAAAGAGCAAGGGAAAACGGGAAAAGAAGAAGAATATTGCTGAAGGCAACGTGTACATCCAGGCGACCTTCAACAATACGATAGTGACCGTGACGGACCGGATGGGCAACGCGCTCTCATGGGCGTCGGCGGGGTCCCTGGGTTTCAAGGGGGCCAAGAAGTCGACCCCGTATGCGGCCCAGACTACGGCAGAGGCGGCGGCGAGCAAGGCCAAGGAGTACGGCCTGGCCGAAGTGAACGTCTATGTCAAGGGGCCGGGGGTCGGCGGAGAGTCCGCGATTCGGGCCCTGGGCGCGCTCGGCCTGCGGGTCCGGGCGATCCAGGATGTCACGCCGATCCCGCACAACGGTTGCCGGCCTCAGAAAAAGCGCCGGGTATAAACGGGTGGAGGGTTGAATGGGACGTTACGTTGGTCCTCAGTGCCGGCTTTGTCGGGCCGAAGAGACGAAACTGTATCTAAAGGGCGAGCGCTGCAAGAGCGACAAGTGCCCGATCACCAAGCGCCGCGGTAAGCCCGGGCGCAGCATGCGGTCGCGGCCCAAGAAGGTATCGGACTACGGTATCCAGCTTCGGGAAAAGCAGAAGGTCAAGCGGATGTACGGGATGCTGGAGAAGCAGTTCCGGCTGTTCTTCGAGAAGGCATCACGCGCCAAGGGCATCACGGGCGAGGCGCTGATCGTCATGCTCGAGCGGCGTCTGGACAACATGGTGTACCGCATGCACTTCGCGGGCTCGAGGAAGCAGGCAAGGCAGCTGGTGGCTCACGGTCACGTTCATGTCAATAGTCGGCGCGTTACGATCCCCTCCTATCTAGTCAAGGACGGGGACGAGGTGGAGATACGCGAAAACAGCAAGAAGATGACGGGAGTCAAGGAAGCTCTCAAGGAGTACTCCCGCTCGGGGGTCGTGCCCTGGCTGGAGGTGGATGCCGACCGCATGTGGGGAAAGGTGAGAGCCATTCCGCGGCGGGCCGACATCACCGATCTGGCAGACGTGCAGGAGCAGCTGATCGTCGAGCTTTACTCTAAGTAAGGAGTAAGCATGGCAAGGAAAAACCTACTGAAGGGCTTCAAGCGCCCTAAGGGAATCACCTTCGAGCACGCGGAAGCGGACAAGAACTACGGCAGGTTCATCGCCTACCCGTTCGAGCGCGGCTACGGGGTGACAATGGGCAACACTCTGAGGAGAATCCTTCTGTCCTCGATTCAGGGATACGCCATCAGTGCGATCCGGATCACCAGCTACGGTGACGACGGGGCACCGAAGGTCATCACCAGCGAGTACGAGGCGGTCCCTCACGTCGCGGAGGACACGCTGGATGTGATCAACAACCTCAAGCAGGTCAAGCTGCTCATGCCCGGCGGAGAGGAAGAAAAGGTCATCGTGGTGGCGGCGAAGGGGCCGAAGTCGTTGACCGCCGCCGACCTGCAGACGGACGATACCCTGACGATCATCAACAAGGACTTGCCGATCGCCACCCTCATGGACAAGGCAAACCTCGAGTTGGAGATACAGATAGACCTGGGCAGAGGGTACGTGCCTTCCGAGCGCAGCGAGAAGTACGTCGAGGTGGTGGGGACCATCCCCGTGGATGCCGTGTTCTCCCCGGTGACCAAGGTCAAGTACGCCGTCGAGAATACCCGGGTGGGGCAGCGGACGGACTACGACAAGCTGGTCCTGGAGGTCTGGACCGACGGGACCCTGCCCCCGGAGGACGCACTGGCCGAGGCTGCGAAGATTGCGAAGGATCATTTGACGATCTTCATCAACTTCGACGAAGAAGCCTCGGAAGACGATGGGGAACTGGACGAAGAGGAGGCGCGGGTCCGCGCTCTGCTGGATACGCCGGTGGAGGAATTGGAGCTGTCGGTGCGGTCGAGCAATTGCCTGCGCAACGCGAACATCCGCACCATTGGTGACCTGACGCGCAGGACCGAAGAGGAGATCGCGAAGACCCGGAACTTCGGCAAGAAGTCTCTTCAGGAGATCAAGGAGAAGCTGCGGGACCGCAGTCTCTCGCTGGGGATGAAAGACTACAGCGTCCTCAAGAAGATGGCGAGCCTGGAAGTCAGGGTTGCCGAGGCGGAACAGGACGCCGACGAAGTCCGGGAAGCTGCCGAGGAACAAGAGGAACCTTCCGATGAGACATAGGATGGGCTTCAACAAGCTGAGCAGGAACGTCAGCCACCGCCAGGCTCTGTATCGAAGCATGGCGACCGCGTTGTTCAAGTACGAGCGCATCAAGACGACCAAGCCTAAGGCCAAAGAGATCCGTCGGGTTGCGGAGAAGATGATCAGCCGGGCTCGGACGGACTCGGTGCACAATCGTCGGATCATCGGCAAAAGGATCAAGGACAAGGCCGTGCTGGCCAAGCTGTTCACGGACATCGGGCCGCGCTTCGAGAGCCGCCCGGGCGGGTACACTCGGATTCTCAAGCTGGGACCCCGGTACGGGGATGCCTCGGAGATGGTGCTGCTGGAGCTGGTGGAGCGGACCGAGGCCGCGCCGCGCCGGCGCCACCGGAAGGAAGCCGCCAAGGCCGAGGCGGGGCAGTCGGCTCAGGCTGCCGACTCCAGCGCCGAGGGGAAGTCCGACGCGCCGGCCGCGAAGTCCGGCGCGCCAGCCGCGAAGTCCGCTGCCAAGAAGGCGGCGCCCAAGAAGCCTGCGGCCAAGAAAGCCGGTGCCGCAGCCGCGAAAGCCGGTGCGCCAGCCGCGAAGTCCGCTGCCAAGAAGGCGGCGGCCGAAAAGCCGGCCCCGGCGAAGTCAGCGGCCAAGAAGCCAGCCGCAGCCAAGACCACGGCGCAGGCCGGTGCAGAACAGACCGTCGAGACTCCACCCGAGCAGCCCCAGGCAGCGGAGTCCTCGAGTCCCGAGGCCGGGGCTGCGGAGACCGGCGTTAGCGAGGAGAGCTAGCCCCAGACGGCGAGCTGTGTGTTTGCAGTGAACTCCGGAACGAACGGGGGAGACGCCTGGCTGGAACGCGCGGTGTCTCCCCCGTTGCTCTTTCTGGCGGGCATGGCGGTGGTGCCAGCCTTCCTGCTCCAGTACCGGATGGACATACGGGCGGGGCAGGTGGTGGTGTTTTTCGCTCTCGCGATGCTGACCGGGACGTCGAAGAGACTCAGGCTCCTGTGGACCGTCCTGGTCCTGCTCGGTTCGACCGTGGTCTTCAATCTCCTCACCCCTTTTGGTCGGGTTCTGCTGGAATTGGGTCCGCTCGCCGTAACGCAGGGCGCGCTCGGCACGGGGCTCTCCAAGGGGCTGAGCTTGACAGGGTTGATGCTGTTGTCGCGCCTGTGCGTGCGGCGATCGGTGGTCCTGCCGGGCTTGCCCGGACTGTACGTGTCGGCAACGCTGTCGAGCCTCAACAGGTTGCTCGAAGCACCTCGTCGCGTCGCGGAAGGTGGGCTGCTGCGCCATCTCGATGAGCTGTTGGCGTCGGTCTTCCGGTACACGGGTGCCCCGCCTGCTCGTCGCAGCGAATCGTCCCGGGCGGCAGCGGTGGTGGCGGCGGCCCTCTTCGTGGGAGCAAACTGGGGCCTCGTATTTTTCCCTGCCTGACGCCTATTGGGTGCTCAAGGAAGGCCGATATATATTGTGATGAGAGATAGTATAGAGTAGAGTGCCAGGGAGTAATATGTACTCATGCGCCAGGGCCTGAAGATCAGTCTCAGTCTTCTCATCGCTCTCCTCGCGTTCGGAGCCTTCGCGGTTATCTCCTTCACCGGTTTCTTCAGCCTCCTGGAGACCGCCTTTTTCCAGCCTCGGGTTACCCAGGAGCGACAGGCCGATCTGGAGCGCTACGCGTCGGCCGTCACGGAGTATCACCTTGCGAACCTGGAGCGCTTCTCCGAGGCGGCGGCACAGGAGTCCGTGGCTTCCGCCTTTCGAGCAAACCAGAGCCAGCAGGACATCTTCACGAGGGAGAACTACTTCGGCAGGCTGCTGGAGACCCTCCCATATCTTCAGGCGGTGCGGATCCTCGGTGCCGACGGAGAGAAGATTCACTACAGTACCGTCTCGGTCGATCTGGCGGGATCCACCGCCACTCAGCGCAAGTACTACGATCTGCCTGATGTGGACGACTCGATCCCTCCGGAAGAGCTGCGCCCAGGCTCCGATGCCTCTCCGCGGACGATCATCGACGCTCCGCGGGAGCGCTTCGTCTACCTGTATCCGATCCCGGACGACGGGAGCGAGGGCACCATCGTCTTCTACGTCAGCAAGAAGCAGCTTTCGGATGAGTTGTTGGGCCAGCCGGAGCTGGATTTTCGCGCTCTCCTCCTGGTGGATCGCCTCGGTGTAGTGTTCAATTCCCCCGTACGCAGCCCGGAAATCGTGCTCGATGCGGTCGTTCCTCTCTGGCAGGAGGAGGAGCTCCCAACGGCTCAGACTGTCGTTCTGAGCTCGGGGGAGGGGGAGGAGACCAAGTTCAGCATCCTCAGCCGGCGTACCGACGGTTTCGGGAACGTGGGCCTCATGCTCCCGTTCTCCGCCTTCGAGCTGCAGCCCCTGATGAAGGGGATCCTGCTGGCCGCCGTGTTCCTGACCGTGTTCCTGGTGGTGTTCTTGGCCTTCAACCTGCGCCAGGACCCCACGCTGGTGCTCGCTCAACGGATCAAGCGTTTCCAGCTCGAGGTCCTCCAAGAGCTCCTCGAGGGCAAAGAGCGCATCGAGTGGCAGCGCTGGCGAAACGAGTTGGTTGCGGGCAGGGGTGAGCTCAAGTCCAGAATCAAGCGCGGAGTCGGTCACATTCCCGCCGACCGTCAACAGCAGCTCGACAGCATGATCGACAGAAGCTGGGACGAGCTCATCGGGGTCATCGAGTCCAAGTTGGGAGGCGCCCGGGAAGAGCGGGTGGACCTGCGCGGGATCGAGGAAATGATCCAGCGGGCCCTCGACACAGGACACATAAGGGTCGCCGCTCAGGTCAGTGCCCCCGCCGCCGCTGCACCCGCCGCGCGAATCGGGGCGCCCGCCACAGCCCCAGCACCGGCAGGGTCGAACCGACCGGCGGCCACGATCGTCGAAGAGATCGGCGTCGACGAGGTTGTCGAGCTCTCAACCGGGGCAAGCGGGGGGGCTCCCGGCGAGCCAGCAAGCCCGCCGGCCCGCCCGGGGATCGAAACGGTGGAGGAAGCCGAGGAAGTCGAGGAAGCGGAAGAAGCCGAAACTCTTGAGGAGGCGGAGGAAGTCGAGGCCCTCGAGGAGATCGAGGAAGTCGAGGCCCTCGAGGAAGTGGAAGAAGTGGCCGCTGTCTCGGAGCCTCCCGCACCTGCCGGGCCGGTGGAAATTGAGGCGGCGGAGGCGGCAGACCAAGCCGAGGAGGTCGAGGAAGCCGAAGCGGTCGAAGAAGTCGAGACCCTCGAGGAGGTCGAGGAAGCCGAGGAGGTCGAGACCCTCGAAGAGGTCGAGGAAGCCGAAGCGCTCGAAGAAGTGGAAGAAGTGGCCGCTGTCTCGGGGGCCGCCGCGCCTGCGGCGCCTGCGGCACCTACGGAACCGGAGGCACCTACGGAACCGGAGGAAATCGAGGCGGCGGAGGCGGTAGAGGAAGCCGAAGAGCTCGAGTCCCTCGAGGAAGTGGAAGCGGCCGAAGAGCTCGAAACCCTCGAGGCAGTCGTCGAGGGAGAGGAAGCGACGACCGCCCCGGAACCCGAGGAAACCGGAGAGGCCCGGGCGGGCGAAGAACCGGAGCCGTTTGAGCAAGCCGGAGCTCTCGAGGAAGCGGCAGAGGCGGAAATCGCGGAGCAGTTCCGGAGCATGCGAACCGAGGCCGAGCCGGTCTCAGCGCTGACGCCGCCCACTGCGGAGTTGCCAGCGGCGGCTGAGAGGTTTGCTCCCGGCGCCGAGGAGACCCTCGGCGGCGCGGCTGCCGCCGAAGCTCCCGGTGCGCTGGAGGAGCTGGAGCCGGTGCGGGAGATCGTGCCCCTTCCGCCGTTGCCGCAGGAGGTCCTGGAGGAGCTGCCGATCGCGGCGGAGGAGCCCCCGAAGCGGCGCGAAGCCCCTGCGGCGATGGCGAAGCCGCAAAGGCCGCGGGTGGCCAGGGAGCTCGGTAAACCCGTCAAGCCCGCCGCTGCGTCTCCGGTGGCGCCGGCGGCGGCCGCACCGGCCGCGGGTACCGCCGGGCAGCGAATGAGAGGAGAGTCTCTGCAGTTCGAGACTCTGCTTGCCAACGGAAAGCTCCTGTTCTACACGCTGGCGGAGATGGAACGCAAGATCGTGGAAAGCAGGACCAGCGTGGTCATGGAGAACGGGATCTACCGGGTCAAGAAGGAGCTGTACGGCGGGGAGAAAACCGCGAGGGGGAGCAGAGGCCTGCGGGCGCGCGCCGAATCGTCCCTGGGCGCACAGACCGGCCAGACCGGGGAATCCGGGATTGGCAGTCTGTTCGGCGACGACGTCCTCCTGGACCTGGAGAAGGAGATCGGGGGCGGCGCCGGGACTGACGTGGAGCTGCTGCTGGGCGGCAGGCAGAAGGCGAAGCGGATCCAATTCTTTGAAAACGGCCTGGACTACGACCGGTACCTCAAGGGCTTCGGGGCGCGGAAAAGCGTGACCCAGCGGCTCAAGTCCCTGGTCGAGCTGTCCGGGAAGCTCAAAGCCGTGAACGCGGCGATCTTCGTGAGCAAGGAGCCCGGGTACCGGCTGGCCTTCAAGGTCGGCTTGCTCGACGAGCCCGCGATCATAGAGTTCTCGAAGGGCGAGTATTTCCTAGACAAATTCCTGGCTCCGAGGTGCGCGGTGTTCGTTCGCGAGCGCCCCGAACACCTTCGCGGCTTGGCCAGAAAGTTCAATCCGGACGACCTGCGCTACCTGCAGGCGGCGGTGTTCATGCCCATCACGTACGAAGAGACCCCCTCCTACCTGTACCTGGGGCTGCCCAGCCCCAAGAACTGCGATCTCGACAAAGTCATAGCTCTGTTAGATATATACTAACCAAACTCGTTATTTCTACCTCGTTAGCATGCATGCATATACGCTGCGTGGCGAATTCTTGACAAACCCGCGCGCGAAAAGGTACATTACTCGGCAGAAGAAGATGGAGGAATACGATGCACGTTTTGTTGTACGTTCTTATTCCTCTTGCTGGTTTGATTCTAGGTTGGTTGATTCGCTGGCTCTATGCCAGATTTCAACTTTCTTCTTCTGAACAAAGAGCAGAACGAGTAGTTCAGGAAGCGCAGAAAGAAGCAGAGGCCAAGAAAAAAGAAGCGTTGCTGGAAATCAAGGACAAGCTGATCAAGGAAAGGAATCAGCTGGAGCGGGAGACCAGGGAACGCCGCGTTGAGCTGCAGCGCATGGAACGGCGTTTGCTTCAGAAGGAAGAAAACCTAGAAAAGCGGCTCGAATCCATGGAAAACCAGGAGCGGGCCGTGGCAAATCGCGAGAGAGCCCTCACGGAGCGGGAGCGACTGCTCGACAAAGAGCAGGAAAAGTGGACCGCGGAGCTGGAGCGCATTTCGGGCCTGACCGCCGTCGAGGCCAAGCGAGTGCTCGTTCAGAGCCTCGAGAACGAAGCGCTGCACGAAGCTCAGATCAAGATCAACCTGATCGAACAGGAAGCGCAGCTCACTGCGGACCGCAAGGCGCGGGATATCCTCGTGACTACGATTCAGCGGATCGCCACCGACGTGAGCTCGGAGGTGACCGTCTCCACGGTAAGCCTTCCCAACGATGAGATGAAGGGCAGAATCATCGGTCGGGAAGGGCGGAACATTCGGACCCTGGAGACACTGACCGGGGTGGACGTCATCATCGACGATACCCCGGAGGCCGTGGTGATTTCCTGTTTTGACCCGATCCGCAAGGAGATAGCACGGGTGTCTTTGGAACGCCTGATCTCTGACGGGCGCATACACCCGGCCCGCATCGAGGAAATCGTCCAGAAGGTCACCAAAGAGGTCAGCCAAACGATCTACGAAGAAGGGGAGAAGGTCCTGTTCGAGTTGGGAATCCACAACATGACCCCCGAAGGCATTCGTGCCCTCGGGCGCCTGCACTTCCGGACCAGCTATGGACAGAACGTACTGGACCATTCCAAGGAAGTGGCCCTGATAGCGGGTGCGCTCGCCGCGGAGGTGGGCGCCGATGTGGAGGTCTGCAAGCGCGGTGCACTGCTTCACGATATCGGCAAGGGGGTGGAAACCAACGGCGAGGGCAACCACGCGGAGATTGGCATGGAGCTGGCTCGGAAGGTCGGCGAGGAGGCGAGCGTGGTCAACGCCGTCGGGGCGCACCACAATGACATCGAGCCGTCGAGTCTGGAGGCCCTTGTCGTGCAGATTGCCGACGCGATCTCGGCTTCTAGGCCGGGTGCGCGGCGCGAGACCCTGGACAACTACCTGAAGCGGCTGGAGAGCCTGGAGAAGATCGCCGAGGGTTTCGCCGGTGTGGACAAGGCGTATGCGATTCAGGCCGGACGGGAGGTCCGGATCATGGTCAACAACGACGAGGTCGACGACGACCAGGCCAAGGTGCTGGCCAAGAGCATCGCCAAGAAGATCGAATCGGAGCTCAAGTACCCCGGGCGGATCAAGGTCACGATTATCCGCGAGACGCGCATCGTGGAGTACGCGCGCTAGCCGCATGCCTCCAGGGGCGTGCTTAGGAAGGTAGGGCCGACCTGGCCAAGAGAATCAGAATCCTCCTGATCGGCGACGTGGTTGGACAGCCTGGGTGTCGCGCTGTGTTCATGACGCTCCAGAGCCTTTCCAAGGATCTCAAGGCCGACCTGGTCATAGCCAACGGCGAGAATGCCGCCGACGGTCTCGGCTTGACTCCCGAGCTCGCCGCGGGGTTGTTCAAGTCCGGCGTAGACGTAATCACTTCGGGAAATCACATCTGGCAGAAGCGGGAGATTCTGCCGTTGCTGGATTCGGAGGCGCGGCTGCTCCGGCCGGAGAATTATCCCCTCGGGGTGCCCGGACACGGCAGCGTCGTGGTCAACCGCAAGGGCGTGGACGTAGCGGTGCTGAGCCTTCAGGGAAGGATGCACATGTACAGCATCCGCTGCCCTTTCACGGTGGGCTCGGAGACCGTGCGCCGGTTGCGCGGTCGAGGCAGCATCGTCGTAGTGGACTTTCATGCAGAAGCGCCAGAGGAAAAGGAGGCGCTGGCCCTCTTCCTGGACGGTTCGGCAAGCGCCGTGATCGGAACCCACACGCACGTACAAACCGCGGACGAGAGGATTCTGCCGCAGGGCACGGCCTTTATTACCGATGCCGGGATGACCGGGCCCAAGAACGGAGTGATCGGGATGAAGCCCGAAGTGTCCCTCAAGCGGGCCCTGACCCAGATCCCGTACAAGATGGAAGTGGAGGACTCCGCCACCGTGGTCTGCGGGGTAGTCGTGGAGTTGGACCCCGAAAGCGGCCGGGCGCTGGCGATCGAGCGCCTTCAACGCGACGTGCCTTCCCTGGGATAGGCCGCGCGGGGGGAACCCATGAGGCGAGAAACCCTGCTGCAGCGGCTCAGGGAACTCGAGCCGCAGACTGCGGAGAAGGAGCTGTTCGCCCGGATTCTGTGCGGTGAGGTACGGGTGGACGGCGTCACGATCCGTTCTGCGGGGCAGCCCGTTCCTCCGGGCGCGGCGATCGAGCTGGTGCGCCGGAGGCGATTCGTTTCCCGAGGCGGAGAGAAGCTCGACGGGGTCCTCGAACGCTGGAAGCTGGAGGTTGCCGGGCTTGGCCTGCTCGACGCGGGGGCTTCCACGGGGGGATTCACCGACTGCCTCCTGCAGCGGGGCGCGCGGGCGGTCCTCGCCGTGGAGAGGGGTTTCAACCAGCTGGACTTCAGGCTCCGTCGGGACCCGCGTGTCACGCTCCTGGAGAGGACCAACGTCATGGACCTGCAGGCCGAGGCGCTGCCAATCCGTGTCGAGGCTGCCGTGGCGGACTTGTCGCTGCGGTCGCTGCGCCTTGCCGCCGCCCACATCCTGTCGCTGACCACCGACGGGTGGCTGGTTGCGCTGGTCAAGCCGCAGTATGAGCGCCTCGCCGGTGCTGGCGAGGGGGCCGGGGCGGCCCTGGACCGCCGCGCCGGGGTACTCGAGAACCGCAGGGAAGTGCTGGACATCCTGCGGGGAATCCTGCTCAGTCTGGGCGAGGAGGGACTCTGCGTGGTTCGGGGGGCTCCCTCGCCCCTGCCGGGGACCAAAGGCAACCGGGAGTTCTTCTTCCAGGTTCGCCGCGGCCCTGCAACGGGACCGAGCGGCCATCGGCAGGCCCGGGTTTCCCTGCAGGAGCTCGAAGAGCTAGTTGCGGAAGCTTTCGCGGGATAGCGGCTTGCCGATGTACAAACCCTCGGGACCCAGGTAATCGGTGACGTTGCCCTCGATCAGGAACTGCACCTGTTTGACGTTCGAGAACTCGGTGGAGCTGTACACGATCTGCTGGAGCTGGGCGATCAGTCCTTCCTTGCCGAGTGAGTTGAAGCGAAAAGCCTCGTTGAAGTCCAGATAAGCCGTATCATCCTTGACGTACAGGCGCCGCAGGCGGGTTTCCGGCGGAATCATGGTCATGAGCCCCTGGCTGATTTCTGCTGCGGTGGGGCCCTTCAGCAAGGCCTGGAGGGTCGCGGTCAACGGGGCGTCGACGTACTCGACCGGCCGGGCCACCGGTTTCAGGTGGATCGTTCCATCCGAGGAGACCGACAGGTAGAAC
This sequence comes from Spirochaetales bacterium, assembly GCA_016930895.1. The sequence goes on from JAFGFV010000202.1 coordinate 15,437, forward strand.
AGGCGGGCCTGCCGCGTCCGGGTCCGTTCCGGGGTGTCAGAGGGGCGCTCCGGGGGCGCCTGCTGGCTGGAAGGCCGCTCCACCGTGACGACCACCTGTTCTCCTCCGCTCGAAGGCCGGGGTTCCGGCGGTACCTCGGGCTCGCGCGCCTCGGGCTCGGGTTCCTCGCTCGGCTGCTGCGCCTCCGGGAGCGCCGGGGGTGTCACCGTGACCTCGGGCGGGGCCTCGGTCTGTTTGTCGAACAGGCGAACAAAGCCCGTGCGCTCGATGACCTCCTGGACCGTCTTCCGGTTGAACAGGAAGATCACGAGCACGAGCAAGACGAGGGCGACGTAGAACAGGCAGCCGAGGGTGTGCTTCTTGCGGGCCATGATTCTCTCTCCTAATATCATCGGCACGGGCGCCGCCCCTGTTGACAGGGAGCCGGCCGCGCGTGAGCGCCGGCTGCCGCGATTTGACACGGACCCGGGAAAGCCCGTATAGTACCTTGCAAATGAAGGTCGTTCACGGAATCGCCGTTTCGCCGGGAATCGCCATCGGAAAGGCCTTCCTGTACTCCAACGAGAAGCTTGCGGTCCCGAGCTACGAGATCACCCCCACGCAGGTGACCCACGAGCTAGGCCGCTTCAATGCCGCGGTCGGCAGGGCCACTCGCGACGTGGAGGCGCTGCTGAACCGCGGGGATGCGGAGCTCGGGGATGCCGAACGCAGGCTCCTGGAGTCGCACCGTCTCATGTTGACGGATCCGGAGCTGGCCACCAAGGTCGGGGAGGAGCTCGGGGCCCAACAGCGGAACGTGGAATGGGTGCTCATGGAGGTAGTCAAGGCCCTGGCCGACAAGCTGGGCTCGGCCGGCGACGAGTACCTGAGCGAGCGGGCAAGCGACATCCAGGATATCGCGGACCGCATCATGCGCCACCTGACTTCCCAGGCGAGGGTCCCCCTGGACTCCCTGGAGGAGGAGGTGGTCCTGGTCGCCCACAACCTCCTGCCATCCGACGGGATTTCGATGAACAAGAAGAAGGTTCTCGGCATCGCCGCGGACTTCGGGGGCAAGACCTCGCACGTGGCCATCCTGGCGCGTTCCTTCGAGATCCCCACAGTTCTCGGCCTGTCGGAGCTGACTGCCCACGTACAGGCGGGCGACCCGGTCATCGTGGACGGAAGCCGGGGCATCGTGATCGTCCGACCCGACGAGGAGACTCTGCGCGAGTACGAGCGCAGCCGGGAGGCCTGGCAGAAGCACGAACTGCAGCTTCTCAACCTGAACGAGCTGAAAGCGGAGACCCGGGACGGAAAGCTGATCCTGCTGGAGTCGAACATCGAGATCCCCGAAGAAATCGATTCGGTGCTGGCCCATGGGGCCGACGGGATCGGGTTGTACCGTTCGGAGTTCCTGTACATCCTTCCGAAGCGCTTCCCGTCGGAAGAGCAACAGGTGACGGCATACGCCAGGGTGCTGGAGTCCATGAAACCGAGGGAGGTAACGATCCGCACCCTCGACCTCGGCGGAGACAAGGTCATCCCAGGGGTGAGGACCGTGGAGGAGTCCAACCCGATCTTGGGCTGGCGGGCGGTCCGCTTCTGCCTTTCCCGACCCGAGATTTTCAAGACCCAGCTGCGCGCCCTCCTGCGCGCTTCCGTGCACGGCAATCTCAAGATCATGTTTCCCATGATCTCCGGCCTCGAAGAGCTGGAGAGCACCCTGGAGGTCCTCGAGCAGGCCAAGCAGGAGCTGCGGGCGGAGGGCCGGCCTTTCGACGAGGGGGTGCCGGTGGGAATCATGATCGAGGTCCCGTCGGCAGCCTTCACCTCCGACATCCTGGCCAGAAAGGTCGGTTTTTTCTCGATCGGCACCAACGACCTGATCCAGTACACCATCGCGGTGGACCGTGAAAACGAGCGCATCGCCTACCTGTACGAACCGTTCCACCCGGGAGTTCTCCGCCTGATCCGGATGGTGATCGAGAACGCCCACGCCGGCGGCATCCCGGTCGGCATGTGCGGTGAGATGGCAGGAGATCCGTACGCCGCAGTGATCCTTCTTGGGCTGGGGCTCGACGAGTTCAGCATGAGCGCCATCGGGATCCCCGAGATCAAGCGGATCATCCGGTCCGTGACGGTCTCCGAGGCCGAAGAGCTGGTCGGTGCCGTCATGGAGATGAAGTCCTACCGCGAGATCGACCCGTACGTTCGGGCTTGGATGAGGGAACGCTTTGACTTCGTCCCCGAGTACTGAATCCGATGCGAGGGGCAGCGTCTTCACGGTAGCCATCCTCGGCAAACCCAACGTCGGCAAGTCGACTCTCTTCAACCGGCTGGTCGGCAGGAGGCGGGCGATCACCCACTCCACGGCGGGGGTGACCCGTGACATCGTGGAAGCCGAGCTGTGGTTCGGAGACCTCCGCTGCCTGATCCGCGACACGGGAGGCTACAACCGGGACAGCGGAGCCATCGAGCGTCTGGTGGCCCGACGCAGCCTGGAATCCGCCGAGGAGAGTGACCTGCTGCTTCTGGTGGTGGAGGCGGCCGGAGTCAGTGGGGAGGACCGGGACTTCGTGGAGAAGCTCAGGCGCTACGAAGACAAGGTCATTCTGGTGGTCAACAAAGTGGATAGCGAGTCGCAGGAAATGGCCCTCGGGGAGTTTTTCCAGTTGGGCTTCCGGCGGATGATCCCCGTTTCCGCCGAGGCCAACCGAAACCTCGACGAGCTGCGCGAGGCGATCTACCAGGCGGCCCGGCGCGGGGAAGGAGGGCCGGGCAGGCCTGCCCGGCAGGCAGCGGCTTCCGAGGAGGTGCCGCGCCTGACCATCATCGGCAAGCCGAACACGGGCAAGTCTACGCTCCTCAACCGCCTCCTCGGCCAGGAGCGCGCGATCGTCTCGGAGACCCCCGGAACCACCCGGGACCCGGTCTTCGGGGAGTTCGCGTACGGCGAGACGCGCTTGCGGGTGGTCGACACGGCTGGCATCCGCCGGCGGGCGAAGGTCACGGAGAACGTCGAGTACTATTCGGTCAACCGCGCCATACGCACTCTGGAGGAGGCGGATATCGTGCTGCTCCTGGTGGACGGGCTGGAGGGGCTCAGCGACCAGGACAAGAAGATCGCGTCTTTGGCGGTCCGGCGCGGGCGGGGCGTGGTCATCGTGCTCAACAAGTGGGACCGGATGGACCGGGGACGCCCCGCCCTGCGCGCTGCCGCCGACCGTGTTCGCTTCGTGTTTCCGATTCTGCAGTTCGCCCCCGTGGTGGCGATCTCGGCGCAGACAGGCTGGAACGTGAATCGGATGCTCCAGGAAGTGCTGGAGCTATGGGACCAGCTCCGGCGCAAGGTTCCGACCCATCAGCTCAACCGCCTGCTGCAGCAGTGGGTCGCGGACTACCCGCTGCCGGTGCGGGGAAGGAACGTCAAGCTGCGTTACGCGACGCAAACCAGCGTGAACCCCGTACGGTTTGTCTTTTTCGTGAACAGCCGCAAGGGGTACCCCGGCGGCTACACCCGCTATCTTGAAAACAGGATCCGTCAAGACCTGGGCTTCGACAAGGTCCCCGTGGCGGTCGAGGTCCGGGAATCCTGAAGCCGGGGAGCGCGTGAGAAGGTGAGGTACTCCATAGGAGAGGTCAGCCGCCTGCTCGAGGTCAAGCCGTACGTGATCCGCTACTGGGAAGAGGAGATCCCATTCGTCGCCCCTCAGAAGAGCCGTTCCGGAAGACGCTCGTACTCGGAGCGGGACCTGCAGGTGCTGCAGCGGCTCAAGCACCTTCTGCACGACCAGCGCTTTACCATCGAGGGCGCACGCCAGCGCCTGTGGGAGGAGCTGCAACCGGAGCACGCCGATCTGAAGGCCCGGATCGCAGCGGTGCGCACCGAGCTCCTCGACATCCTGAGCAGAATGCGAAGCCGGGGAGGACGGAAGTGACTGGCACCACCATCGAGCAGTGGACGGAGCGCGGGCAGGGACACCTGTTCGAGGCGTGGGAACGGCGAGACGAGCCCAGGCGCCGGCGGCTCCTGGAAGATCTCCGCGACCTGGAGCCTTCCCTGGTCGAAAGCCTTCGGGAGAAGCTGGGGCAGGCGGAAGCGGCACCAAAGAACCTGGAGCCCCATCCCTTCCTCCCCCTGTCACGATGGCGCGAGGACCCCCAAGCCCTGGCGGCGGGGCGGGAGCTTCTCGCTGGCGGACGGGCGGGGTTCCTGACCGCAGCCGGGGGGCAAGGCTCGCGCCTGGGGTACGACGGGCCGAAGGGCTGTTTCCCGATCTCGCCGCTTCGAAAGGCCTCGTTGTTCCAGATTCTGGCCGAGAAGATCCTGGCGGGACGGCGCCGCTACGGCACGCCCATGCCTTGGTACATCATGGGCAACCCCTACAACCTGGAGTCCATCCGGGGGTTCTTCCAGGAACACGGCTGGTTTGGACTGCCGGAGGAGGAGCTGTGCTTTTTCGCCCAGGGCACCTTCCCGAGCCTCACCGAAGAGGGGAAGCTGCTGCTGGCCGGTGACGGCAGCCTGTTCAAGAACCCGAACGGTCACGGCGGCGTGCTCCAAGCCCTGCACACGCAGGGCCTCCTCGATGACATGGCCCGAAGGGGGGTCGAGGAGCTGTTCTACACCCAAGTGGACAACCCCCTGGTGCGGGTGCCGGACCCCGCCTTCCTCGGGATGCACCGGCTCACGGGTTCGGAGATGTCCAGCAAGGTCATCGCCAAGGCCTATCCTGGAGAGAAGCTGGGGGTCATCGGGTTCGTGGACGGCAGGCCGGGAGTGATCGAGTACTCGGACCTCGACGACGAGCGCCAGCACGCCAGGGACGAGCACGGCACGCTCCGATACTCCCACGGCTCCATCGCCATACACCTGCTCAACGTGGGGTTCCTCCGGCGCCTGGGTTACCGCCTGCCGCTGCACCAGGCGCGCAAGCGGGTGGGGGCCTGGGACCCGGCGAGCGGCCGCGTGACGGAGCGGCAGGCGGTCAAGTTCGAGCGCTTCATCTTCGACGCGATTCCGCATGCCCGAAACCCCCTGTTCGTGGAAACCGAGCGGCACGAGGAGTTCGCCCCCCTCAAGAACCGCACCGGTGTCGACTCCATCGAGACCTGCCGGGATGGAATGGTTCAGCAGCACGCCCGCTGGCTCGAGAGCGCCGGTGTCCGCCTGGCCAGGCGGGGCGGGCAGCTGTCCGTCGTGGTGGAGATCAGCCCCTTGTTCGCGTGGGATGCGGAATCCCTGAAGAAACGCCTCGGAGATTCCGTAAATAACATTGATGAAGACACGCTGCTGGCTTAGCCTTCTGGTCTTGTTCGCCGCTGCGGCGCTCGGCGCCCAGGACCTCCAGGCCTGGCTTCCCGACAACCTGCGCACCGGTCGGGGCTTCCCGGAAAACGACGAGGTCCGCCGCCAATTGGAGGAGCTGATCTTCGCGCCCATTGGCTCGGTACCGCGAACGCTGCCCGGTGCGGAGAGCGGGCGGATATTCGCCCAGCGTTCGGCAACGCACAGAGTGAAGGTCCGCATCGAACGGCAGGAGCGCGGCCTGTACGCGCTGTTTCTGAACCAGCGCCCCCCGGGACAGCGGGCCCCCGGGGACGTCGATCTGGAGTACCCCGTGGCAGGCGCGGGCTCCTACATCATCAAGCGGGACCTCCGGGACGGTTCGTTCGTGCAGGCCAAGATCTACCTCCGGGATGACCCGGGCTGTTTCGTCCGCCTGTTCCCGCAGGGGGAGCGCTGCACCCTGGATGCGTACCTGTTCGGAGTGCCGGTGGCGCGGCGGGTCATCGTTCCCATGCGCTTCGACGAAGCGCTTTTGGAGCCGTTCGCCAGGGTCATGAGGCTGACCGAAGCCACAGTCCGGTGGGAGCGGTTCTTCGAGCGCGGTGAGCCGGATGCCGACAGGCGCTCCCGCGCGGTCGCGCAGGAAATCCGCGGGCGCCTGGAGGGGCTCGGAGACCGCGAGGACGGGACCCTCGACGAGGTCGGCCGGTACGTCTTCATCGACAGCGGCCTCCCACAGGGTGCGAACCCGGGTCTGAATTGCTCCGGTTTCGCCAAGTGGGTCACCGATGGGTTCGTCTATCCCCTTGCAGGCGAATACCTTAGCGTCGACCCTCTCAAGCGCCGACATCTGGAGGCGCGCGGCGACCGTTGGAGCCGTCGGCTGGAAGAGGAGCGGGACCCGTACTTCGGGTTGGACTGGTCGCGAAATCTCGCCTTGAGTCTTCTGGAGGCCGCCGGCTATCCGGTCCCGGGCGCCGAGTCCGCCGACGTGCGGGCTAGCGAGTACGTGCGCTACATCGAGGACGTCGGGTACGCCATCGGCGAGCTGCCCCTGGTGTTGTACCTGGAGGCGGCGCGGAACCCGGGGATGTTCTACCTCGGCTCGGTGAGCCGCGAATACGGAAGCGAGCCGGTGCTGCGGCAGCATTTCCACCTGGTGGTGCTCATTCCCTATTTCACGGAGAGCGGGGCCTTCCAGGTCGCGGTGTTCGACCGGGGACGCGAGTCGAGCCTGGCCGGGCTCCAGGAGCGCTTCGCGGGCACCTTCGTACACCTGGTACGCCTGCCCGTCGGCGACGACTTCGCCCCACCGGTTCCCGTGCGGTGAAGCCGCGTTCTCACCCGCGCTCGGCCTGTCGTTGACAGCGGGTCCGCCCCGAGTTATTATGGTAGGAACTTTTCGTCGTACCGAATGATCGAAAGATCAAGATAGGCCGTCGCGGGCAACTAGCTGGCCCCGACGGTTAAGGGGAGGGGAACGATGAATTTCTCATTCGGGAATCTGCTGGCGATATTCATTGTACTCATCATTCTCATCATCTACCGGCAGTTGGATCGGAACAATCGCTCGCTCGAAAAGGTCAAGAAATACTCGGACAAGATCAAGGACGACATTGGCGCCCTCGTGGAGCAGAAGACCGCGGCCATGAAGGACCTGGCCATCGAGCTCGAGGTCAACCTCAAGACCGGCAAGGAAGTGCTGCGACGGGTGCGGGACAGCGAGGAGGCTCTGGCGCAGCGTGCCAAGGGCATCGACGAGGTGCGGGTGCGGCTCGACGGCTACGACAAGACTCTCGAGGAGCTGGTGAGCATGACTGCCAGGGTGGAGGACAACCTGAAGCGGGTGCAGTCGGAGTCGCTGTTCGTGGACAAGGTGGGCCGACGCATCGCCGTTGCCTCCGAGGGCCTGGAACGGATCGAGCAGGGCATAGGCAAGGTGGAGGAGCGTTTTCGGAAGGAGAACCTCGAGCAGCTGGCAGCGGTGAGGGAAGAGGTCTTTCGGGACTCGGAGCAGAGGGTGGCGAGCCTCGCGGAGGTGGTGTCGGGCTCCGAGCAACGGATCAAGGATTACGGGACCTACGTGACCCGTCTGGAGGCGCGCGGCCAAGAGCTGGAGCGGCAGGTCATGGAGCGCCTGACCAAGGGCTGTGAGCAGGTCGAGGTGGAGGCCAAGTCCCGGCGGGCGGCCACGTTGAACCAGTTCGTGGCCTCTCTCAACAAGCTCCTCGGGGACGCGGACTCTCGGAGCAAGGTGCTGAAGAAGAACCTGGTCGAGTCGGTCGCCGAGATCGAGGGCCGCCTGGTCGAGCACCAGAAGCGCCTCGAGGAGGCGGTCAAGCGTGGCGAGTCCTTGGAGGGAAAGATCTTCGCCGGGCTCAAGGAGCAGATCGCGAAAGACGCGGCGGCGGTTCGCCAGTCAAGCGAAGCATTGCACCAGAAGCTGGAGGAGTCGAAAACCCTGCGCGGCGAGACCGCCGAGCAGATGCGGCTCCTGCAGCAGGAGACGGCGCGGGTGCAGAAGGAGAGTCTCGAGAACGTGGAGAAGGCCGCCGCCGAGCTGGAGGTGGCCGCCCTGGCGCAGGTGGAAAAGCAGCTGGAGGGTTTCGAGAAGCAGATCGACTATCGCTTCCAGAAGCTGGAGGCCGCCGGCGGGGACATCGAGGCCCTCGAAAAGAACCTCCGGGAGCTGGCCGATTCGACCGCCGCCAGGGTGCGGGAGGAGTTCGCCGAGTTTACGCGCAGCTTCGCGGAGGACCGCAGCGCCGAACGGGCCAGGGTCGAGGAGGAGCTGGGAGCCATCCGGGGCTCGATGGGCGAGCTCGAGGACGAGCTGACAGGGCTCAAGGCCAAGGCCTACGAAAACGTGTCGGCACAGCTGCAGGTGTTCGAGGACGAGTTCTTCAAGGACCTGCGGGAGCGCAACCAGGCTATCGAAGCCAGGCTCCGGGACTGGCAATCGGAACTCGAGAACAAGCTCGAGCAGGTCCGGGCGGCCGAGGTCCGGGAGCGAGCGAGCCTGGAGAAGCGCTTCAGCCAGGAGATCGAAAAGGAGCTGGAGGCGGTCAAGCACAGCAGCTTCGAGCAACTCAACGGCCTGGGAAGCCGCGTGGCGGCATTCGAGGGCGTGATCGACGAACGGCTCGGGGAATCGGAAGCCCGGGCCGAGGAGCTGACCCGCTCGGTCACGCTCCAGATCGAGCGCAGCCGCCAGGAGCTCGACATCGCCTACCAGAAGCAGCTGGACGGTCTCAAGGACACGGTCAACCAGCGGGTGCAGCAGATCACCCGGGAGGCCGAAGACAGGCTCAAGGGCATCGAGAGCGCTCTCGGTTCCAGCAAGGAGGAGATCATGAACGTCTCCGAGCGGATCACCGAGTTGCAGCGGAACCTGGCCGAGCGGAGCGAAGGGGCCCTCGAGCAGCTGCAGAAGGAGCTGGACGGATTCGACCAGGAGTTCTCCCGGCGCACGGCGGAGTTCCAGTCGCAGCTGGAGACGCGTCTGCAGGAGTTCCGGGGTGCGCTGTCCGACATGAAGGATAGGGCGGAGAGCACGCAGGGCGCGCTTCTCGCGCGCATGGAGGAGGGAAGCAAGGTGCTCTCGATGACCCTGGCGGACCTGGACAAGCGGGTCAAGAGCTTCGTGGCGCAGACCAAGATCTTCGAGAGGGCCGACGATCTCAAGGTCTCTCTGGAAGGCCGGATCGAGGACATGAAGCGGGACATGGAGAAGCTGCAGTCCCAGCGCAAGGAAATGGAGGCGTTAGAGACGCGGATCGCAGGGATGCGCAAGAGCGCCGACGAAGTCGGAGGAAAGCTGGGCAAGCTGCTCTCCGAGCGGGCACGTCTGGATGACATGGACTCGGACTTCAAGAAGCTGTTGGCCATCTCCAAGGAGTTGGACCACCGAATCGAGACCGTGTACTCCAGCCAGGATGCCGTGCAGGAGATCCAGGCCAAGATCAGGCAGCTGGCGGAGCTGGAGAAGGCCACCGAAGGGCGCTTCGAGCGTTTGGAAAAGAAGAAAGCCATCGTGGAGGCCACCACCGCCGGAGTCGACAAGAGCTTTGAGCAGCTCGGGGTGCTGGAAAAGGATCTGGGCAGCCTGGGGCAGGAGGTCAAACGCGCAGGGGGGCTGCTGGAGACCTTGAAGACCCAGACGGACGCCCTGGTGGGCAACCAGGAGAAAGCCACGTACGTCTCGCAGAAGATCCTGGAGCTCGACGGCATTCTGGGGGACCTGGAGCAGCGCATGCAGAAGCTGGAGACGGCCCGGGAGTGGCTGGCCAAGACGGAGACGCGCTTTGAGCACATCGGCAAGCAGGCCCAGGAGCAGGTCAGACTCCTGGAGAGCATCCTCAAGGCGGAGTCCAAGCAGTCGAAGCTCGGCGAAGGGGCCCCGCCCATGGACAAGCGGGAGACCGTGATCAAGCTGGCGCACCTGGGCTGGTCCCCCGTGGAGATTGCCCGGACCACCAAGCTGAGCCGGGGAGAGGTCGAGCTGATCCTCGAGCTGGCGCCCAAGGCGTAGGAGCCCCAGGCCCCCCGGCTGAGGTCCTGGCGGCCGCCACCGGGGGGCAAAAAAGCTTGACGGCCGTCAAACCACCTTATTATCTTTTGCTGGAAACACATGCTCCATCTGCGGTGCCGGGTTCGCTCTGAGCAGGCCGTTTGCGGGTGGATGGGGCAACGGAAGACTCGGCTCCGGAAGAACGAGAATCAGCGTAAGAGAGAACCAAGAGGGATGTCAGACGGCGAACCAAAGTCCCGCGACCCGCGGGAGGCAAAACACCGGCAGCAGGCTGCCGTCGGCTCGCCGGCGGACCAGGGCGCAGTCCCCGAGAACGAGCAGCTGCAGCAGGTCAGGGAGCTGGAGAACAGGAACGCGGAGCTGGAGTCGGAAAACAGCTCGCTCAAGGACGAGCTTCTGCGCAAGGCGGCAGACTTCGAGAACTTCCGCAAGCGGATGTTCCGGGACAAGGAAGAAGCCATCAAGTACGCCAATGCAGACCTGCTGAATGACGTCCTTCCGATCATCGACGACTTCGAGCGGGCCATTCAGTCCGCCGGGGAATCCAAGGACTTCGAGGCCTTTCACGCCGGCGTCTCGCTGATCGAGCGGCAGCTGGTGAGCGTTCTGGAGCGTAATTGGGGCCTGAAGCGTTTTTCGGCCAGCGGGGAGCTGTTCGACCCGGAGCGGCACGAGGCCATCGCGGCCGAGGAGAGCCAATCGCACGAAGATGCGGTAGTGCTGGAGGAATACCTGAAAGGGTACACCCTCCACGACAGGGTGCTCAGGCCGGCCAAGGTCAAGGTAGCCAAACCCGTGAGTCCCAAACAGACGGGCGACAACAACAGTGTGTGAGCGGTAGAGAGACTGCGCAGCGAAGCGAAGGAAGAAGGAGCAAGCAATGGGCAAGATAATCGGAATCGACCTCGGAACCACCAACTCGTGCGTCGCCGTCATGGAAGGGGGCGAACCGGTTGTCATCCAGAACTCCGAGGGCCAGCGCACTACCCCGTCCATCGTAGCTTTCACTTCCAAGGGAGAGCGTCTGGTTGGGCAGCCGGCCAAGAACCAGATGATCACCAACCCCGAGAACACCATCTACTCGATCAAGCGCTTCATGGGCCGTCGTCACCGCGAAGTCCCCGAAGAGATCAAGATGGTCCCCTACACTGTGGAAGACGCAGGCAACGACGTGCGGATCTTGATCCAGGACAAACGTTACAGCCCTCCGGAGATTTCGGCGGCCATCCTGCAGAAGATGAGAAAGACCGCCGAGGACTATCTGGGGGAGACGGTCACCGAGGCCGTGGTCACCGTGCCCGCCTACTTCAACGACGCCCAGCGCCAGGCTACCAAGGACGCCGGCAGGATATCGGGGCTCGACGTCAAGCGGATCGTCAACGAGCCCACGGCCGCGGCTCTGGCCTACGGTCTGGACAAGGGCGACCGGGAACAGCGCATCGCGGTGTATGACCTGGGGGGCGGCACGTTCGACATCTCCATCCTGGAGTTGGGGGAGGGAGTCTTCGAGGTCAAGTCCACCAACGGTGACACTCACCTTGGGGGTGACAACTTCGACCATCGGATCATCGACTGGCTGGTGAGCAACTTCAAGAAGGACTACGGCATCGACCTGTCCCAGGACAGGATGGCGCTCCAGCGGCTGCGCGATGCCGCCGAGAAGGCCAAGATCGAGCTGTCCAGCACTCAGACCACCGACATCAATCTGCCTTTCATTACCGCCGACGCCTCCGGGCCCAAGCACCTGCAGTACACCCTGAACCGGGCCAAGTTCGAGCAGATGATCGAAGACTTGCTGGAGCGGACCACGGGCCCCTGCCGCCAGGCGTTGTCGGACGCCGCCATGAAGCCGGCGGACATCGACGAGGTAATCCTGGTAGGCGGCTCGACCCGGATTCCCGCTGTGCAGAAGCTCGTCAAGGAGCTCTTCGAGAAGGAACCTCACAAGGGGGTGAACCCCGACGAGGTCGTGGCGGTTGGGGCCGCCATTCAGGGCGGGATCCTCGGAGGCGACGTCAAGAATGTCCTGCTCCTGGACGTGACCCCTCTGTCCCTCGGCATCGAGACCTTAGGCGGGGTGTTCACGAGGCTCATCGAGCGCAATACCACGATCCCGACGCGCAAGAGTCAGATCTTTTCTACGGCGGCCGACAACCAGACCGCGGTGTCGATCCACGTGCTGCAGGGCGAGCGGGAGATGGCGACGCAGAACCGGACCTTGGGCCGGTTTGATCTGGTGGGGATTCCTCCCGCGCCGCGAGGAGTCCCGCAGATCGAGGTGACCTTTGATATCGACGCCAACGGCATCGTCCATGTCTCCGCCAAGGACCTGGGTACGGGCAAGGAACAGAAGATCCGCATCGAGTCTTCCTCCGGTCTCTCGGAAGAGGAGATCAAGAAGATGGTCAAGGAAGCCGAGGTCCACGCCCAGGAAGACAAGGCGGAACGGGAGCGGGCCGAGGCCCGCAACGAGGCGGACAACCTGATCTACACCACCGAGAAGTCCCTCAAGGACTACGGGGACAAGATCAGCGAGACCGACCGGAGCAACATCAACAACGCCATAGCCGACCTCAGGAAGTCTCTCGAGGGAAATGACACCGAGGACATGAAGGCCAAGGTCGAGGTTCTGAAGCAGGCGGCCTACCGGTTGGCCGAAGAGGTCTACAAGAGCGCCTCCGCCCAGAGCGGCGCGCAGGGCGGCGGTGGGCCAAGCGAAGCCGGGGGCCACAGCGAGGGGCCCGGTGCGGGGCCCTCCGGGGAGGCCGGCAGCGCCGCCGGGCAGGCCGGCGGGTCCGCCGGCGCGGAGACGGTGGAGGACGCTGACTACGAGGTCGTGGACGACGAGGAAGGGAACAAAGGCTGAGGTTGGAGCGGGTCAGGCTCCCCCCGGGCCGAGACGTGAAACTTGGCAAAACGCGACTACTATGAAGTCCTAGGCGTGGGCCGGGGGGCTTCCAAAGACGAGATCAAGAAGGCGTACCGCCGATTGGCCGTCCAGCACCATCCCGACCGTAACCCTGGAGACAAGGAAGCGGAGGAGAAGTTCAAGGAGGCCACGGAGGCCTACGAGGTCCTGGCCGACGACAGAAAGCGCCAGGCGTACGATCAGTTCGGCTTTTCCGGTCTGGAAGGGATGGGCCTCGGGGGCCATGACTTCTCGTCGGTCTTCCGGGACTTCGAGGACATCTTCGACGGTTTCAATTTCACCAGTTTCTTCGACTCCTTCTTCGGCGGCGGGGGGACCAGACGCCGCAGCCGCGGCGAGGCCCGCACTGCCCCCCGCAGGGGCGCAGACCTGCGCTACGATCTGGAGATTTCCTTCGAGGACGCGGTGTTCGGCAAGAAGGAGGAGATCTCCTTCACCCGTCATGAAACCTGCGAGGCCTGCAGCGGCACCGGAGCCGATCGCGGCAGCGGGAAGCGGGTGTGCCCCACGTGCAACGGCACCGGTCAGGTGCGGCGAAGCTCCGGCTTCTTTTCGATCGCCACCACCTGCCCGACCTGCGGCGGGGAAGGGGAGATCATCGAACGGCCCTGCAGCGAATGCGGCGGCCGGGGCCTGGTCAGCCGCACCCGCAAGCTCAAGATCACGATCCCGGCGGGTATCGAGAGCGGCAAGCGCATCGGTATCCCGGGCCAGGGCGACGGCGGGGCTAACGGAGGCCCTCCAGGGGACCTGTACGTCTATGTCCGGGTCAGGGAGCACGAATACTACCAGCGCGAGGGCAGCGACCTGTTCTGCGTGGTTCCGATTTCGATCACCCAGGCCGCCTTGGGAGCGGAGATAGACGTCTCGACCCTGGAGGACAGCAGGAAGGTCAGGGTCAAGATTCCCGCGGGGACCCAGAACGGCAAGGTGCTCAGGCTCAAGAGCGAAGGAGTCCCGCTGCTGCATAACCCGGGACGGCGCGGCGACCTGTACATCCGGATCATGGTCGAAGTCCCTACCAAGGTTTCGGGCAAAGCCCGCAGTCTTCTCGAACAGCTGTCCTCCCTGACCGGCGAGGAGAGCAGTCCCAAGCCCGTTCGGTTGTCAGAGCTCAAGCAGCTGTAGTACAATCAAGTTCCCAATCCATGGCTGCTCTGCTGGGTCCAGCGCGAGCCGCCGCGGCAGGTCTGGCTGCCTTTCTGGCGCTGCTCCTCGTCCTGCGCGCGCGTTCCTGTTCGAACAGGGGCGAGGCTCTCTTGTTTGCCCTAGTCCTGGGCGTGGCCCTGCTGCGGGTGCTCGTGCCGTGGCGCTCCGCACCCGCTGCCTTGCTGGGCCTGGCGCTGGTGTGGTCGGGGGGCGAACACCTGCGAGCGCTTGCTGGAAAGGACCGTAGGGCAGGGTCGTGGCTGCGGCACGTATTCAGCGGGGCCGTGGCCGTGGCGGTGTGCGCTGCGGTCCTGATGGGTTACTGGGACAGTCTTCCGGCCCGGCTGCTGTACGCTCTCGCCTTCTCGGTGCAATCCGCCTACGCCTTGTGGGATTACGGCCGGCGGGTGCGGCAAGCCTCCAGGCTGTCGCCTCGGCAGGGTCTCCCGAGCGGCGCGGCCCTGGTGGCTTACGGGATCGTCCTGGCGGCTCTGCTGATCGCGGCGGGGCTGGAGGTCCTGCTGCCCGGGTCCACGAGGCTTTCTCTTGTAGAGGCCGGGGTTACCTTCCTATTTCTGGGCACGGCCGGGTACATGGTCGGCGAGGAGGGTTACCTCGCGGGACCGGGTCGGGCGGGGTCTCGCGAAGCCGGGAGCGCGGCGGCCCCCGAGCTGCGCGCGGCGCGCGCCCGAATGTTGGCAACCGAGAGCTCGCTGTTCGCGCTGGATCGCCTGGTGGCCACGAGCCTGCTCTCCGCGGGCACGGCCCACGAGTTCAGAGGCATCCTGGCAGGGATCCGGGCGAGCGGGGAGTTTGCGTTGCGGCACAGCGGCCCCGGGCCGGTCCGCCAGGCCCTGGAGCGGGTACTCGAGCACACCCTGGAGGGCGAACGGACGGTCCTGAACCATCTGGATGGGCTGGTGCGCCACGGACGGGAGGAGGCCCTCGCCCTGGACGTGCAGCGGGACCTCGGGGAGCTGTACGAGCTGCTCAGGAGCAGCTGCAGGCGGCGGGGGGTGGAGCTGGCACTGCGCGTCGATCCGGGAGTGGTCATCCGGGTACGCCGCGGGGAGCTCGTCCAGGTGCTCCTGAACCTCGCCCGGAACTCCCTCGAGAGCCTGGAGGTCCATCGAGACGGGACCGCCGTTCCTCGGCTCACCGTGACGGCCCTCCGGCGGGAGCGGGAGGCCCTGCTCGAGGTCGCCGACAGCGGGCCGGGGGTCGACATCGCCCACGTGGAACGCCTGTTCGAGCCCGGAGGGTCGGAGGGCGGATCGAGGGGGTTGGGCCTGTACCTCTCGCGGCTGATCGTGGAGCACAACGGCGGGACCCTGGAGTACGTCCCGGTCGAGCGGGGCGGGTGTTTTCGGATCAGCCTTCCACTGGAGGCGGAAGCCTGAGGGTATACAATAGTACTGGAGAGCGGAGGCTCGCGTCGTGCAGATACTGGTGATCAATCCAGGCTCCACTTCCACCAAGGTAGCGGTGTACGACCGGCAATCGGAGCTCTTCAGGGTGGCCGTGACGCACGACGTGCGAGAGCTGGCCCGCTTTCCGCGGGTGGCGGACCAGCTCCCGTTTCGGGTGCAGGTGGTGTTGCAGGCGCTGCGCGCCCGCTCGGAGTACCGCCCGGATGAGATCCGGGCGGTGGTGGGCCGCGGTGGCCTGCTGCACCCCCTGGAGGGTGGGGTGTACGCGGTCAACGAGGCCATGAAGGCGGACCTCCGAGCCGCGCGCTACGGCAGCCACGCCTCCAACCTGGGGGGGCTGATCGCCGATTCCCTGGCCAGGGAGCTGGGGGTCAGCGCATTTGTGGCGGACCCGGTCGTAGTGGATGAGCTCGAACCCCTGGCGCGGTACACCGGCCTGCCCGAGATCTCCCGCAAGTCGATCTTCCACGCCCTGAACCAGCGGGCCACGGCCAAGCGGGCGGCGCAGGAGTTGGGCAAGCGGTACGACCGCTGCACCCTCATTGTCGCTCACCTCGGCGGCGGCACCTCGGTCGGCATCCACGTGAACGGCCGGGTGGTGGACGTGAACAACGCTTTGGACGGGGACGGGCCCTTCTCCATCGAACGCGCGGGCTGCCTCCCTCCGGGGGAGTGGCTTCGCTACGTGGTCTCCCACGGGGAGGACGCGCGGCAACTGCAGCGCAAGCTTACCGGACAAGGCGGGATCGTGGCGCACCTGGGCGTCAACGATGCCCGGGAGCTGGAGGCAGCGATCGGACGGTACGAGGCTGGGCGGCCGGCGGAGGGCGGGCTGGACGGGGCCAGGTGCCTGGGGGTGCTACGGGCCCTGTGCTATCAGACCGCCAAGGAGGTCTGCTCCCTGGCGGCCGTGGCGGCCGGCCGGGTCGACGCGGTGGTCTTGACCGGGGGGCTGGCCCACATGCAGCGGGTGGTCCGGGAGATCAGCGCGCGGGTGTCATTCCTGGCTCCGGTGCTGGTCTTCCCCGGCGAGAACGAGATGGGGGCCCTGGCCGCCGCCGCCCTGGAGGTCCTGGAGGACCGGGAGACGGCCCGGGAGTACACACCCTGAGGGCGGGTTTTTCTTCAATCCCCCGCCCGGGGGTGTCGAATAGTAACTATATGAAGATCACGACGATGCTCCTTGCCTTCGCTTTGAGTGCGGCGGCGGGTGTTGCCTCGCCGGCGTTCACCGTCGACCGCAACAAGGACGGCGAGCCCGACCAGTGGTACGAGCTGAACGGCACGCACATCACCCGGGTCAGCATGGACCGCAACTATGACACCGTAGTGGACTACACCGTCGAGTACGACAGCGACGGGGGCAAGATCCGGGAAACCATGGATTTCGACTACGACGGCGTCATGGACGACTTCTACATTTTCGACTCCGGCAAGCTCGTCCGCCAGGAGATCGACTCGAACTACGATGGGCGGATCGACGTCTGGGTCTACCTGGACGGGGTGTACATCCACCGCTACGAGATGGACACGGACTTCGACGGCCAGGTCGACTACGTCAAGGACTATGCAGCCGAAGCCGTCGGCGATTAGCGGCCTGCGCGCCGTCGAGGAAGCCCTTCGGGCGGGCGCCGGCGGGGTGCTGTTCCTGTCCCGCAGGAACCCGCGTACCGAGTCCCTGAGCAGGCTTGCCGAGAGCGGCGGGGTCCCCGTGGTGTGGACCGACGAGCGCACGCTCGCGCGCAAGAGCGCCCGCGAAAAGACCCAGGGCGCGGTCCTGGAGGTGCGTCTGCCCACCGGTCACCGGGAGCCCGGATTGAGCGAGAGCCTCGCCGGGATCTCCAGCCCGCAGGCGCTGATCCTGCTCCTGGACGGGATCACCGACCCCCACAACCTGGGGGCCATCCTCCGCTCGGCGGACCAGCTGGCCGTGGAGCTGGTCGTCGTGACCGCCCGGAGATCGGCGCGGGAAACCGAGACCGTCTTCAGGACCTCGGCCGGGGCCAGCGCCTACGTCTCCCTGGTCACCGTGGCCAACCTCTCGCAGGCAGCGGAGCTGGCCAAGAGGCAAGAGTTCTGGGTGTACGGCGCCGACGTCGGCGGTCAGAGGATGGACCAGCTGGATCTGCGGGGCAGGGTCGCCCTGGTCCTGGGCAGCGAGGGGGCCGGGCTGCACCGGCTCGTGCGGGAACGGTGCGACCAGCTGGTGCGCATCCCTTCGGCCGGGCACGTGGATTCCTTCAACGTGTCCGTGGCTGCCGGGATCCTGATGTTCGAGGTTCGCCGGCAGCAGGGGTTCCCGTCGCTGCGCTGAGCCGTCGCTGCGCTGAGGGCCGCTCAGCTCGCCTCGGTCTCCAGCTGGCGCACCTTGGCGAAGTTCTTGATGATCTTCACGAAGAGGTACAGGCTTTCGTATCCCGAGGAGAGACTCGCCAGGTACTGCTCGTTGCCGCCGCCCGCGAGGGCATTGATATTGGCGACGTGCTCGGGTGTTTTCTGCTTGGCATCCCGCAGCACGTCCAGAAGGAGCACGCACAGGTTGTAGAACAGGTTCGCGCCCTCGTCGAGCAGGTTGCGCAGGCCGGACTCGATGCCGTCGCACAGCTTGCCGACGATGTTGTGCACCGGCTTGCCCTCCTTGTACATGGCGAGGAAGTGCCTGAGCTTCTGGACGGACAGCGCTCCCGTGTTGGTGAGGTTCTCCTCGAGCTGCTGGATCTTCTGGGCGAGGGCCTCGCAGCCAAAGAAGGTGTTCGTGAACATGTTCTGAAAGATCCGGTTCTCGAACTTGCCCTCCACGATGAGGCGTTTGAGGGGGTCCCTGAGGGTGCGCATGAAATGGCCAACCACGAAGCTCTTGAGGATGCGCAGCGGCTTGACCGAAGCAAAGCAGTCGTAGTCCATTTCCTGGAGGCTCCGCGCGAGCCCCTCCTCGTACCCCTCGATCTCGAGCAGCTCGGCGCCGTGGAACAGCCGTCGGAGGTCTTCCTGCACGGCACTCTCGCGCAGCTCCCACTGGATTCTCTCCCGCAGCCTCCCGAAGTACTCCTGGAAGCGCCCGCGGAACTCGTCCAGGTAGTAGAATTGCTCGGACATGAGCTCCGGCGAGTACTGCGGCTCCTGGCGGATGCTGCGGATGAGCGCCAGGAGAATGGCCGGGCTCAGGTGCTGTTGCAGGAGGGCTCGCAGCCTGACCAGGACCTTGCCCGTGCGCTGCTTCGCTTCGGCGGCACCTTCCCGGGACAGGCGCTCGACCAGGTAGTCGAGGTTTCGCCCCAGGCCTTCGGACAGGTCGATGCCGCCGATCAGGAAGTAGAGGTCCAGGAGCTCGGTCAGGACCTCGTCGGCGGCCACCGGGCGGAACTTCGGGGGAGCGGCGCGGTTGGTGGGATCATATTCGGGATCGAAGAGCGAGAGCAGGTGGGTGTAGCTGTGCTGGCAGAGGCTGATCAGCCGCTGCATGGCCGTGTAGTCCGCGTCGAAGCTGTAGTACTCCGGGTCGGAGAGATTGCCGAGAAAGCTGCTCAGCTCCTGCTCGACCCGGGCCAGCTCCGCCTCCGAATCCGCGGCGGCCAGAATCCTGCTGCGCAGGTTCCCGAACACGAAGCTCGCGTACAGTTCCTGGAGGTGCACGGGCAGCCGGGCGACGATCAGGTAGTCCCGGTAGCGTTGGGCGAGCTTGGCATCCTCCACGCAGACGGTCCGGTCGAACAGCTCCCGCAGAGGACGCACGCAGTTCAGCAGCTCCAGGACGGCCGAGGCGAAGTCCGGGAGCACCTGGCGGGAGCCGCGGCGGTAGAAGTTGGGCTTCAGGCGCCGAAGCTCCTCGTTGACCGCCCGCAGGCGCCTGCGCCTCTCCAGCTCCTGAGGGTTCTTGCCCAGGAGGGTGAGGAAGAGGTCCTGCAGGTACTCCAGCAACTTCAGCATGGGTGTTCGTCGACCTTGCGCCCCTGGGCGGCCGGCAGCGGATTCCCGGTCCGGTCAGGTCCCTTATCTAATGCATCGGAACGATCGAGGTACTCCTTGACGATCTCCTGATACTCCCGGAAGGACGAAGCGCCTACGATCCGACGACGCAGCCCGGCCCCTCCGGGCAGTCCCCTGCAATAATAGCAGAAGTGCTTGCGCATCTCCCTGCAGGCGACGGGTTCCGGCTTGTAGATGATGGCGCGGCGTAGATGCTCGAGCGCGGTCTGGAGGCGAAGCGCCGGGGGAATCTCCGTGTGGGCGGCCGGCGCAGGTGCCGCTGCAGGTGCCGGCGCACTGGCGCAAAGCAGGGCCCTGGTGCGGGCAAACACGAAGGGATTCCCGAGGGCCCCTCGGGCGAACATAACCCCGTCGCAGCCCGTCTGCAGGAGCATCCGTCGGGCGTCCTGCGGAGAGAACAGGTCCCCCGACCCGATCACGGCCACCGGCACGGCGCCCTTGAGGACGGCGATGTGTTCCCACTCCGCGACCCCGGAGAAGCCCTGTCGGCGGGTGCGGGGATGAAGGCACACCATGGCCGCCCCTCCCTCCACCGCCGCCTGCGCCGCCTCCAGGTAGCTCAGGCGGTCCGCGCTCCAGCCCGAACGCAGCTTGACGGAGATTGGCGCCCGGGTTTCTGCCTTCATGGCGGCGACGAGTTCACGGATCCTGTCGGGAGAACGCAGCAGGGCAGCTCCGGCTCCCGATTTGAGAACCTTCGGGACCGAGCAGCCGCAGTTCAAATCGTACAGGCTCACCTGGAGGGGCTCGAGGTTTCGGACCGCGGCGGCGGCGCTATCGGGGTCGGCCCCGAAGAGCTGCACGCCCCAGCGGCGCTCCTGCTCGCTCCTGTGCAGGAGCGCGAAGGTCTTCTCGCTGCCCCTGACGATGCCTTCCGCGGAGACCATCTCGGTGAAACAGAAGTCCGCGCCGTGCTCGAGGCACAGAGAGCGGAAGGCTGCGTCCGTGTAGCCGGCGAGGGGCGCCAGGAGTAAGTTCCCGGGGATCCGAAGCCCCGGCAGTTCGATAGGGTGGTAGAGGCTGTCCACTCGAGGGGGCGCTCCCCTGGTCGGCCGGGGCAGGCGGCCTACGCCCGCGGCTTCACATTTCCAGGCCGAAGATCCGCAGGCTGTTGGCGAACAGGGCCTCGGCCAGCTCTTCCTCGGGGATTTCCCGAAGCTCGGCCACGAACGCCGCCGTTTCCCGCAGGAATGACGGCTTGTTCCGCTTGCCGCGGTAGGCGGCGGGCACCATGAACGGCGCCTCGGACTCGATCAGGATCCGGTCCAGGGGTATCTGCCTGGCCGTTTCGTGAAGGTTGCGGGCGTTCCTGTAGGTGACGTTTCCGGCAAAGGAGATGTACAGGTTGAGTTCCAGGGCTCGTTTGGCGTATGCCGCATCCTCGGAGTAGCAGTGTAGGATGGCTCCCCGATCGGGAATGCGCTCCTTCAGGATCTCCAACACGTCTCCGCCTGCCTCCCGGTTGTGGATGACGACCGGCAGGTTCAGGCGCTGCGCCAGGTCCAGTTGGCGAATGAACAGCTCGATCTGCGAATCCCGATCTCCGAACTTGTGGTAGTAGTCCAGCCCGATTTCGCCGACCGCCACCACCCGCTCGCGTTTGCTCCCCTCGGCGATCCGGGCCTCCCAATCGTCACCAGGGTGCGAAACTTCCGACGGAGATACGCCGATACTATGATAGACGTGATTTGCCGACTTGAGATTCTGGTAGATTTGTTCGAAATCCCGGAGGTTGTTGCTGATGCTCACGATGCCCACCACGTCTTCCTGCCTGGCCTCCTGAACCACCATGAGCTGCTCGATGGGATCTTCCGTGATCAGACCGATATGGGCATGTGTATCGAATAGTCGCATCGTTTCCTACTTTTCCAAACGAGATTTTGCTACAGGTTGTGCCTGGATTTGGTATCCGGCAAAAAGAATACCATTGAAGCAAATAGGAGTCAATATTCATTTGACAAATGCTCTCGGTCCATGCTACTGTGGAGCCGATTTTCATCTCCGGGTCCAGGTCCACGTCTCGGGTCGGCCGGCAGGAGAAACAGGTGTCACCGGCACATCAATATAAGAAGATCGAGAACGAAATCGTCGACTCGCTGGGCAAGCGCCTCCGTAAGGGCTGGCAGGCCGTGGTGGCTTTCTTCAAGAAGGTTCACCAGAAGGGCAAGCAGCGTTTCACGGTCATGTTCATCCCCCACTCCGAAAAGCGCATCTTCAATTTTCAGATTTCGGTCTTTACCCTGATCTTCATCGTGTTCCTGCTCGTGGTGCTGCTGGTCGGCTTTGTCGGGCTTTCGACCCACTTCACGAGCACGAACGAGCGCTATGTCAAAATGTCGAAGAACCTGGACCTGAGCGAGACCTCGCTGGAGAGCTACAAGGACGAGATCGTCGAGCTCCGCAGAGCGGTCAAAGAGTTCAAGACCAAGATGGACCAGATTCTCGACGAGATCGGCACCGAAGGGGCCAAGAACTTCCTGGAGCACGGGGTGGGAGGCGACCTGTCCTCCCTGGTGAGCCTCGAGGACATAGAGGCCGGCAGCCTCCGTGACCTGAGCGACCTGAGGAGCCTGCGGACCTACCTGGACAGCTCTGCGGAGCCGCTGGCCGAGATCCAGCAGGTTCTCGAGGCCCAGCGGGAGCTCCTGGTGGACATCCCGACCCTGTGGCCGCTCAAGGGCGTGCGAGGCAACATCACCAACCACTTCGGGCCGGCGCGGCATCCCTTCACGGGCGGGTGGTACCTGCACAAGGGCATCGACTTGGCGTGGGGGTACGGCGTGCCGATCGTGGCCACCGCCAACGGGAAGGTGCAGAAGATCGATTTCGATTCCATGGGGCTCGGCCACTATCTCGTGCTCCGGCACAACTACGGGTTCTATACCCGTTACGGTCACCTGGACCGGGTGGCCGTCAAGAAGGGCCAGGAGGTGAGGCGGGGTCAGGTCATCGGATACATGGGCAGCTCGGGACTGTCCACCGGCCCTCACCTGCACTACGAGGTGGGAATCGGGACCCAGGTCGTGGACCCCCTGCAGTTCCTCAGCATCCGCAGCCCCGTGATCAAGAAGTCAGTGACCGCAGGCAGGTAGCGATCCTGATGAGTGACGTCCTCGTACCCGACGCTTCCTACATCAATTCGATCATTGGCGAAGGCACACGCTTCAACGGGGAGTTCGACCTGAACGGGCTCCTGCGCGTGGATGGGGATTTCTGCGGCACCGTGCGGACCAACGGCAAGGTGCTGATCGGCAAGAACGGCAGGGCCGAGTGCACGATCTACGCGGGCACCGTGGTGGTCGGCGGCATTGTGCGAGGCAACATCTTTGCGGGCGAGAAAGTCGTGATCCTGTCCACGGGCATCGTGCTCGGAAACGTGACCAGTCCTCGGTTCATCGTCGAGGAAGGGGTGATCTTCAACGGAAACTGCAGGATTACTCAGGAGCGCAAGGGCAAGCCGGCGGAGGAAAAAGCCGGCGCCGGGGGTGCGGAGGTGGGGTCGGGTGGAGCCGTGATTGAGGATACCGGCCCCGGGAGCGCGGAGGCGGAGCCCAAGCCTGTGGCCGTCTCGAGATAGCCCGCGGCGGCGCTCGGCGGATGGACCGGATCGAATCGCTCGAAGCTTTCCAGTTTTCCAAGCCATCGGAGCGCAAGAAAGCCCGCAAGGGCAACCCCTCGGCACCGGCGAGCTTCCCGGCCGCGCTGGAGAGCGCCGGCGCGGAGTCAGGCCGTTACGACGTGCTGGACGCTCCGAGGCGGGGGCTCCCCCTCGAGGAGCTGCTGGACGCGGTCCACGAGCGTGGCGAGGCCCTGCTGGACTCCCAGAGCCTCGACAACGTCCGGCGCTACCGGGAGGCGGTTCGTTCGTTTCTCGACTACGTGGTCAAGGAAATGCTCGAGGTGCAGGAAAAGACCTCCGGCGCGAGCATTGCCAGGCGCAAGCGCTTCACCCAGCTGCGGGTCATCGACGAGAAGCTGGAACAGCTGGTCACGGGGGTCCTGCAGAACCAGCAACGGCAGATCGAGCTGATGGACCGCATCAACGAAATCCGGGGTCTGCTGGTAGACCTGATAACCTGAAGAAGGCCGATATCGATGGAGCAACAACAGAATACCGGCACCGAGCCAGAGCCGCAAACGCGGATCGAACCCGAAGGGCGCGAAGCCGGCGTGTTTCGGGTACGGATCGTGCACTGCAGCTCCACGGAGCTGTATTCCGCCCCGGAAGGTCTGCCGCTTCGGCGGGGAGACTTCGTGGTGGTCAACACCCGCTACGGGACCGAGTTGGGCTGCGTCCAGGGACCTGTGCGCGCAGAAGCGCCCAAGGATCTGCAGGCGGTGCTCCGGAAGGCCACGCAGCGCGACATGGAGTGCTACCAGAGCAACCGGGAGCGGGAGGAGAAGGCGTTTCGGATCTGCCGGGAGAAGATAGCCGAGCACGGCTTGGACATGAAGCTGATCAGCGCCCACTACCTGCTGGAAGAGGCGAAGATCCTGTTCTACTTCTCGGCCGAAAGCCGGGTCGACTTCCGGGAGCTGGTCCGGGACCTGGTCGCGGTGTTCAAGAAACGCATCGAGCTGCGGCAGATCGGGGTGCGGGACGAGTCGCGGGTCATCGGCGGTATGGGCATCTGCGGGCGAACCTTCTGCTGCCACGGCATTACCGACAAGCTCAGGGCGGTCTCGATCAAGATGGCCAAGGAGCAAAACCTGACCCTGAACTCGATGAAGATCTCCGGCCCCTGCGGGCGGCTGCTCTGCTGCCTGTCCTACGAGTACGAGACCTACCGGGAGGTCCGTCGGA
Organism: Spirochaetales bacterium; assembly: GCA_016930895.1. The sequence goes on from JAFGFV010000202.1 coordinate 39,539, forward strand.
GCCTACCCCAGGAAGGGGCACGGCTCAACATCGAGGGCCGCACCTACCGGGTGGTGGACATCAACGTCTTTCTCAGGCAGGTCAGGCTCGACGGCGAGGACGGTTCCAGCCTGTTCGTGGGGTTCCAGTCGTTCGTTCACGACCCGGAGGGGCACCACTGGAGCGTCACGGTTCCGTAGAGCCTCCCGGGCCGAAGGCGAGCAGGTCTCGCAGGTCGCGGATCCGGTAGTCCGGAGCGGGCTCCTCCGGCGGGTACCCCGCGGCCCCGCGCGCGAACCAGCACGTGGCGATCCCTGCCAGGCGAGCCCCCCGGATGTCCGAACTGGGGCTGTCGCCTACACACAGCACTTCCACGGCAGGCAGTCCCAGGCGGTTCAGCGCCAGCGCGAAGATGCGCGGGTCGGGCTTCGCCAAGCCGACTTCACCGGATATGAGGATCGTGGTGAAATGGGAGGCTATGCCACTCGCGGCCAACCTGCCGCGTTGGACTTCGGATATCCCGTTGGTCAGCAGCGCCAGCCGGGCGGCGCTGGACAGCGCGGCCAGCACCCGTCGGGCGTGCGGAAGGAGGTATCCCCTGCGGCCGAGAGACCGCAGGTAGTAGTGCGATAGGGCCGCCGCCAGGCCGCTTGTTTCCCACCGGCGCGGCCGCTCCACCTTCCCGTCGGCGGGTCCGTCAACCGGATCCAGCCAGTCCAGAAGTCTGGAGAAGCGTTCCTCCCTCAGCGCGGTCTGGGAGATCCGCCCGGCTTCGAACTCTCTCCAAAGTTGGTCGTTGATGTCGTGGTAGCGGCGGTACACCTCCGGCGAGCGGCCGTCGATGCCATGAGCCTCGAGGGTGTCCTGCAGCGCGCAGCGTTCCGCCCTGTTGAAGTCGAACAGGGTGTTATCCGCGTCGATCAGAAAGCCCCGGAACTGCCGCATGCCTTCCCCCCGCCGGCGCCTCAGGCCGCCGCCGCTCGCGGTCCATCCTCGCCCCCGGGGGGAGTGACACCGCAGAGCTGGGTGCTTGACCTTTTCGGGAAAATCAGTATATTTGCCGCAGTTTCCGTAGACATCAGCCGCCCGGCCCTTGCCATGCCGGCCGGGGTTATCCGCAGGATTTCGTGGAAATCCCTTGGAGCGCCTCCCCACCAGAGCAGCGTGGGATGGTGCGGAACGATTCCTAACAGGCGACTCGGAATACTCGAAGCACAACGAGGAGGAAAGTAGGAAATGGCAGAGATCAGCAAGAACGCTCGCACGAACGTGGTGGTGGAGAAGTTCTTCTGCGGTTGCGGCGGCGAGATCAAGATGAAGTCCGTCTTCTCCAAGGGCAAGCTCAGGACCGTTGCGGCCTGCAGCAAGTGCAACCGCACCGAGCGTAAGCCGAGCGACTTCAAGTACTAAGCCGCCCCGCGCGACGAGTTTTCGTCACACAAACGGGCCTGTCCGTTCGCCGGACAGGCTCGTGTCATTTCCGGCTCAGGAACTGCAGCCACTGCCGGTTCTCGGGAGTGTCGCACACCATGAGGGTTCGCTGACTGCACACCACGAGGTGCGAGCCGCAGAAGATGTTCTTGAGGGGGGTTGGACGCCACTCGGCCAGAGCGGCAAGGACTTGGGCCGGCGAAAGCTGCCTGCGGAGCCACTGCTTGGTGGAACAGGCGTCCACGATGGCCACGCGGCGAATCTCCTCCCTCGGCATGAGAACCGTTTCGCTCAGCTCCTCGTCCTTCTTTCGCGAAAGAATCACGTCGAGGATCGAGCGCCGGCCGCCCTTGGAGTACTCGTAGACGAGACTCCCGGCCGAGGCGAAGAGGATTCCGAAGGTGTCGGGCAGTTCGGCGAGGTAGGTGTGGGAGATCGATTTGTAGAGCACCGGCTCCCCCAGCTCCTCTTCCTTTTTCTGCCAGAACTCCGCTACGTCCTTTGCTGTTTCCATTGATCCACCTGTCTTTCGATTTCGTCGTGGGATTGCTGCAGGATTCTGTGGACCGCGCCTCTCCCGACCGCCGGGGGATACAGAGAGAGGAACTTGACCCGGTACACGCAGTCCTTGAGATTCCTGATCAGGTTCCGCAGGTGGGAAATCTGTAACCCACCCCCTACGGCCACCGATACGACCGGAAGCTCCGCCTGGCTCAGGATCGTCCGCACGGCGGCCGAGTGAAACGCGCCCACGCGCCCTGAGCGCGAGCGGGTCCCTTCGGGAAACACGGCCGGGCAGATCCCCTGCTCCCTGGCCAGACGGGCCAGCCGGATGAGCTCGGTCTGGGCGGACCGGAAGTCTCCGTGCCGGTCGATCAGAGCGTGGCTGCCGTTTCGCAGGGCGAAGGACAAGGCGGGGATCCCGCGCGCCAGCTCTTTCTTGGCCACGAAACGAACGGGGCGGTCCGGAAGACTGTAGGCCAGCACGGGGATATCCGCCAGGCTCTGGTGGTTGCACACGAGCAGGAAGGTGCGGGGAAGCTCGACCCCGATACGGCGCTCGATCCGCACCTGGAATCCCGCGTACGCCTTGACCACCGCGATCAGCCGGCGAAGGCCCCCGTACTGGAGACGATCGAACAGCTCCCGGTCCCCTCGGGCGACCCGCGGGGACACGAGGCGGAAGAGAACCTCGTAGACCACCAAGAGCAGCCCCACACACAGCAGGGCCAACACCACTCCCATCGCGGCCCTACAATACCACGCTTTCGAAGATTGTGAAAGGATGACCGGCTGTTGTATAGTGCGGGAGAATGTACCCGCAGATCCTGTTTTACCTCTTCGCCTCCGCCTCGGTGATCACCCTGGCTGTTCACCTGGTTCTCGCAACCGGGGTTGTCCTGAACCGCCTCCGAGACCGAAACGACAGGCGCCGCCGGCCGCCCCGGGCGGCCTCCTGCGGAGTCTCGGTGATCGTCGTGGCCAAGGACGAGGAAGCCTCCCTGCCCGGTCTGCTCGCTTCGCTGGAGACCCAGACCGTCCAGGGATTCGAGGTCGTGCTCGTGAACGACCGGTCCCGAGATTCCACCGGCGCCCTGATGGAGCGTTTCCGAGAGTCTCACAGCGATCGTGTGAAGGTGGTTTCCAATCACCGGGAGCCGGAGGGCCTGGGGCCGAAACAGTTCGTCCTGGATATCGCCGTCGAAGCAGCCTCCGGGCAGGTGCTGCTGTTCACCGACGCGGACTGCGTCCTGCCGGCGACCTGGGTGGAGCAGCTGCTGCCCTACTTCGACGACAGCCGGGTGGGCATCGTGTTCGGGCAGATCGCACTGAGGGAGCCCGGGAGTTTCCTTGGAAGGTTCCAGGCTTTCGACCAGCCGCTGATCCACCAGTGGAACTCCGCCACGGCGGGCCTGGGCATGCCCGGTAGCTGCTTCGGCAACAACCTCGCTGCCCGCAGGCAGGCGATCGACGCAGTCGGAGGCTTTCGGGGCCTGGGCTACACCCTGACCGAGGATGCGGCCCTGACCTCCGCCGTGGCCAAAGCGGGCTGGCGGGTCCGAGTTTCCACCTGGACCGGAACCATGATCCGCACCGAGCCGCAGGCAACCTGGCGGGACTTTCTCAACCAGCACCTGCGCTGGAACTCGGGAGGGTTCTACCATCAGGACTTCTCCAACCGTTTCGGATATCGCTACATCACGGTCTTCCTGATCGTCAGCATCGTGGTGGTTCCCGCGTGTCCGTTCTGGCCCGCTCTGCTCATCATGCCCGTGTCCTCGCTCCTGAGCGTTGGCCTGCTGGCGCTGCTGGCCGGGCTGCTCTATCGCGCGGACAAGGTCCGGTACCTGCTGCGACTGGTCCCCTATACCCTGTTCTTCATGGTGTTCTACAGCTATGTCACCTTCCTGAGCATCCTGCGGGTCTCGCCGGAATGGAAGGGGCGGCGATTCCAGTCTGCCCCCCCTGCCGGCTGATCGCCTGCTCCTTGGGACCTCGGCAGGCCGGCCGGCAGGCCCGGGCGCCCGGAAGGGCGGGCCCGCTCACGCCTCCAGCGCCCCGGTCACGAGGGCAGGCAGCTGGGCGAGGGTCACCACCGGCACCGGCGAACTCTCCAGCCACTCCGGTTTCACGTAACCCCACGCCGCCAGGTAGAGCGCCACGCGGTCGGAGGTTTGGCGGATGGCCAGGAGGTGGTCGATCTGGTCATCCACGAGCAACGCCGACGAGGGGTTCCAGCGGTTCAGGACCTGGTGGAGCCGGCGTCCTTTTCCGCTCTTGTCAGCGTGGAGTATCCGCTCCAGTGGAAACCCGATCCCGGCCGAGGCCAGGATCTCCGCGATGAACTCCGAACGCTTGGTCGAGAGGATGAACAGCCCCGGGTGGCCGGCCCACTGCGGGAGGTGGGCAGCCATCTCCGGGTACAGGGAATTGAGCCGCATCCAGTAGGCCCGGTCGCGGCGCAGGAGCGCCCCTCTGGCGGCGTAGAAGCGATCGCGAAGCCGGGCCATCTCCGCAGCACCTTTGTCCGCCGCCAGAGCGTCGAAGTCGGCCTGCGAGTCGACCGCGAGCCCCTTATACAGGATCTCCTGGCAGATCATGAAGTCCTCCCCGCTGCGGACGTACGGCCGCAGGCGGAGAAAATCGGCCATCCTCTGGTCGCGCTGCGCCGGAGGGATTTCCGTGTGGGGCCGGCCAAAGCAAGCCTCCCAGGAACTGGCGAAGCATTCGGCTGCGGAATCGCAGATCACTCCGTCGAAATCCAGGAAGACGAGTGAGCCCATGGACGTACCCCTCCTGTCCCTGCAGTCCCTTCTCCCCGGACCTGCAGTATGATACTGTGTGCAGTATAGTGATGATCGCCAAGGTGATGAAGAAGCTGGTGTCAGGCTTCGCGGGGCTGGCACTGGTTGTGGTTGTCGGCTCGTGCGCCAGCAGCGTACGCGGGGAGCAGCTGGCGGTCGAGTACTACAATCTGGGCAACGCCTACTACGAGCTGGGCCGCCACGAGCAGGCGATAGCCTTCTACCGCAAGGCGCTCATCCTGGATCGGGAGAACCGGCGCGCCCGTTTCAACCTGGCACTCTCCCTGCTGGAGGACGGGCAGGTGGAGGAAGCGCTCGCGGAGCTTCGTGAGCTTGAGAGCCAGGACCCGGAGAATCTCGAGATACTGGCGGCGCTCGCCTACGCGCACAGCACCGCGGGCGCCGCCGACGAGGCGATCGCGACGTATCGTCAGCTCCTCGCAGTGGCCCCAGCGAGCGCGGATGCTCGATACAATCTGGCCACCATCCTGTGGAGGACCGGGCGGCTGGAGGCGGCGCTGGAGGAGTTCCTGATCCTCCGGGACAGCGCTCCGGAGGACCTCGAGGCGGTGCTGTCGGCGGGAACGCTCCTACTGGAGCTCGAAGACTACGAGAACGCCGCGCTGGTGCTCGCCGAGTATCTGCAGTCCAAGCCGGAAGACGCCGGCGGACACCTCCTGCTGGCCAGGGCTTACCGCGGGCAGGAGCGTTACGACCGGGCCTTGGGGGCCTTGGAAGACGCCCTGGCCCAGGACGAGGATCTGGCCGAGGCATGGTTCGAAAGCGCCGAGATCCTCCTGACCCGGGTAGAGGATCCGGAGCGCGGGATCACCGCCCTCGAGCAGGCCCTGGCGTACGGCTTCAAGTCTCCCGAGGCCATCGACAGGCTCCTGTCGGCGGATGGTCTTCTGGAACGCGAGCGCGTGCTCGCTGTGCTCGCGAAAGCCGGGGTCACCCCTGAACGAACACAAGGGTCTGCCGAAGCCACTGAAGGGGTTGGCGAGGAATAGAGGGCCCGAGGGATCTATTTCTGCAGCGCGGTCAGGATCCTGTGGATCTGCACCTCCGAGTGCTTCACCGACTGGGAAGAATCGATGTCATGGAGCAGGCCCCTTTCGCGATAGTAGGCAATCAGGGGCTCGGTCTGCTGACGGTACACCTCGAGACGCTTGCGGATCGCCTCGATCTTGTCGTCGTCCCGAATGTACAGCTCGCCGCCGCAGGCGTCGCAGACGTTCTCCACCTTTGGCGGAAGATTGTCGACGTGGTAGATCGCTCCGCAGGACCTGCACACGCGCCGCCCGGACAGGCGCCGCACCACCACCTCGTCGTCGATCCGGAAGTTGATGACTGCGTCGAGATTCTGGAATCCGGACAAGGCGTCGGCCTGAGGAATCGTGCGTGGGAAGCCGTCCAGGATGTACCCGTTGCGGGTGTCCGGACGGCTCAGTCGTTCTCGCACGAGCTCGACCGTGAGCTCGTCGGGAACCAGCTCCCCGCGTTCCATGATGCCCTTGACCCGGCTGCCGAGCTCCGTCTGGTTCTTGACGGCTTCTCGGAAGATGTCTCCCGTGGAGATCTGCGGGACCTGCAGCTTGCGGCTGACCGCACCCGCCAGGGTACCCTTACCGGCCCCGGGGGCCCCGAGAAAGATGAGATTCATGTGCTCTCCTCGCCTTCCCGTCCTGCCTGCATGGTGCCGCGGGAACGATTCAGGGCGTAGCGAACGGCGCAGGCCTGGGAACAGGTCTTGTCATCGTACCCGGCGCCCGCCGGGAAGTAGCCGCCACAGTTTGCGCAGCGCAGGAAACTCGCGGCGCATTCCTCGCTGCAGTAGAGTTTCCTGAACGCGAGTGACGGGTCTATGTACCTGCCGCAGGTCTTGCAGCGTACGTAATGCATCCGTCGAGCATCTTAGCGGAGAGCTCGGCGCCGCGTCAACGCCCGCAGGCTTCACGCTCCTGCCTCATCGCCGCTCCCCCCTCGGGCAGGAACCTCATCGTCGGCTTCCAGGAGC
>JAFGFV010000203.1 GCA_016930895.1 Spirochaetales bacterium
GGCATCATGATCGTGATCTGGGCGGCGGTAGCGAGGATCTCCCCGTCGATCGATATGGCGGCGCAGGCAGCTGGTCTCCCGGCAGCTCCGTGCGCGTTCAGGACTCGGCGGCGGGAAGCAACACTTCGAGGCAGGCGCCGCCGCCCTCCCTGTTGCCGGCCCTGACGCTGCCTCCGTAGCCCTCCACGATCGCCTTGACGATTGCCAGTCCCAAGCCCAGGTGGGCGTCCTGACGGGAGCCCCGCCGGGCCTCCGACCCGCGAGCCTCGGGGCGGAAGCTGAAGAAGCGGTCGAAGACTCTGCTCAGGTTGCCCGGCGGGATCCCCGGGCCCCGGTCCAGCACGCTGACCCGGACATAGCCGTCCTCCCGGCCGACCAGGACTCGCACCTCTCCGGGGGAGAAGCTCGCGGCGTTGTCCAGGAGGTTCTCCAGGATCTGGGCGGCCCGGGCCGGAGCCATCCGCACGGTGGGACGGTCCCCGCCCGCGGCTGGGGTGGGGGAGCGGAAGCCGGACGGAGGCTCGACCGAGAAGGCCGCCGGAGCTCCGGGAGAGCGCAGGCGAAGCGATTCTACGACCCGCTCGGCCATCTCCCTCAGGTCGAGGAGCTGCCGGTCCTCCTGCTCCAGCTGGGTGTCGATACGGGAGATCTCCCGCACCGAGCTGGCGAGGGCCTCGCTGCGGGCGACCTCCTGCTGGATCAGCTCCAGGAAGCGCCGACGTTCCCGGGGGTCGGAGCTCTCGGAGAGAATCTCCGTGGCTGAGCGGATCGTGGCCAGGGGATTCTTGAGCTCGTGAGACAGGTCCGAGGCGAAGGACTCCATGAAGCGCAGGTGCGCTTCCATCGTCAGGGTGAGCTCATGGAGGGCCCTGGAGAGGTCGCCGATCTCGTCGCGCCGCCGCGGCGGACGAAAGTGACCGCGCAGGCGCCCGCGGTGATCGAGGATCTCCCGTGCCTGGCGCTGCAGCCTGGCGATGGGACCGACGATCGTGGTGGAGGCCACCAGGCTCAGGGCCGCGGCGGCGGCCAGTGCGGCCAGGAGGATCGTAAAGATCTGCAGGCGCAGCTCGTACAGATCTCGGAGGATCCGGTAGGTGCTCTGAGACACGAGCACCGCCCCAACGACCGCGCCTTCGATGCGAATCGGGATGGCGCTGTAGAGGGTCACCGAGCGCTGGCCTCCGGTGGAGATCCGGGTCATTGCGCCGTAGCGACCCGCCAGGGCATCGCGGATTTCGGGTCCCTGGAGGACGGTGGCTCCGACGTAGTACTCCGCGGAATCCAGCGGCGGCTCCGGGGGACGGAACAGGCGACGCCACAATCGAACCGGTGCCGATGCCAGGCGGTACAGCAAGGAATCGGCGGCGGACCCCCCAGCCGCGTCTGGGGGGTCGGGCGCGCCGGAGGGCTCGGGCGCCCTGGACGGGTCGGGCGCGCCGGACGGGTCGGCCGACCGGGAGGATCCGGAAGGCGCGGGTTCCCGAACCGGCCCGAGGCGGCTGGAATCCGCCAGCAGCCTGCCCTGGGCGTCCACCACCCGCAGTCTGGCCTCGTGGCGCTGCTCGAGCTGCACCAGGATACGGCGCGCCTCGATCTCGTCCAGGGTCGGGCGGGCTGCCACGGCAGCGGCCAGGATGCGCCCCTGCTGCACCAGGGCGTGTTCGAGGGCCTGCAGGAGCTGGCGCTCGTAGGTGTCCAGATACAGCAGAGCGGCGACCGGCAGGAACACCACCAGGAGGTTGAAGGCCAGAAGACGGACGGAGATCCTCGAGAGGAATGCGAAAGGCCTCCGCGCTCTGCCGCTTCGCAACGCAGGAGGCCTCAGCGGTCCGGGCGATAGCGGTAGCCCAGGCCGTAGATGGTCTCGATGCCGTCGAATCCCGGCTCGGCCTGAGACAGCTTCCGGCGGATCCGCTTGATGTGGCCGTCGACGTTGCGGTCGCTCATGTGCTCATCGTATGGATAGCCTTCCTGGAGCAACTGCTCGCGGGTCTTGACGTATCCAGGCCGGCCCGCCAAGGCGCCCAGGATCCGGAACTCGGTAACCGTCAGGGCGACCGGGGTGTCCTTCCAGCGGACCGTGTGCCGCTGCGGGTCCAGCTCGAGAGAGCCGCAGCGCACGAGCTTGTCCCGAGAATCCTCGCTCCTCGGCGGTGCCAGGCGCCGAAACAGGACCCTGATCCGGGCCAGGAGCTCCCGGTTCGAGAAGGGCTTGCACAAGTAGTCATCGGCCCCGAGCTCCAGCCCCAGAACCCGATCCAGCTCGTCGTCCCGGGAGCTCAGAAAGATCAGGGGGATCGTGTCCGAAACGGAACGTATCCTGCGGCAAAGCTCCAGCCCGTCCATGCGCGGCATGAGGATGTCGAGAATCGCCAGATCGGGCAGCTCCCGGGAGAAGGACTCCCAGGCCTCTTCGCCGTCCCGATAGCCCTCCACCCGGTAGCCGGCCTGGCGGAGGGTCGAGCCCACGATCTCGCGGATGCTGGCTTCGTCGTCGACCACCGCGATCCGGGGAGCCTGTTGTCGCTTCATTCCTTGCAGAAATGTAGCACGCCCCGGGCGGCCGTTCCAGAACCGAGAGCCTTGCCACATTTTGGCCACGATTGACCGCAAAGAAGCCACAGTTGCGCCGGGATTGGGACCCGGGGCCGGGCTACGATTGGCTCATGCACACCCCGAAGAGGAGGAGAAGCGGATGAAACGACCGAATCTGGGATTCGGGGCAAGCGGCGGCGCGCTGTCCGTCGGCAAGATCCTCGTGATCGTCGTCCTTGTGCTCCTGCTGATCGTACC
>JAFGFV010000204.1 GCA_016930895.1 Spirochaetales bacterium
CGATAGTCGCGCATGTACGCTGCGAAGATTGCTTTGCGCGCCCTGTCTTTGATCAGTGCTTCCTCAGTGGAGGAGGAGCCCGCAAGAGCCGCCCATCCTTCCTGTTGCAAGTCCTGGCGAAAATCAGCGCGCTTGGCTGCGTAGCGCTTTGCATTCCGGTTGATGTAGGTTGCCAGTTCTGTATTCCGGTAGCATCGAATGAATTGACTGTTGTTCAAATCACTCTCCCGTGAATAGCCTACTTCGTGTAGACACTGGCCGAACAGAAATCAATCAGCCCGCGGACTAGATTCTTGCGCCAACCCCCGAAATAGCAGAGGAGCTTATTGAGCGCTGCGTCAGAGGTTGGAGCTGGTCGTTCGAACATCTTTGCACGATCGGTCTCGATCCAGAATGCTGTGCCGTCTTCGTTCAGGGTGTAATTGTCGGGAATTTCGCTCAGCGCCTCCCGCAATCTCTTTGCGAGTTCCGACGCCTCAGCTTCGGTCACGGGATCGGAGGGCGACCAGTGACACGGACCGTAACTGTTGCTGAGGTCAATCAGTTTGCTCCGCGAGAGGTTGAATTCCTCGCAGTTGAAGTCACCTGGATAGCATACTCTGATTCTCTCTGACTCCGTTTCGTTCTCCATCTTGCTCTCCTTGCGTGCGATGCCCGCCGGCAATTTGTTGACTTCTTATGTGAGCCAGTCGGCATATTCCGACTTCCTGATCTCTTCGAACATCTCGAGCATGTTTTGCTGCATTTCTGGCGAGGGCGTTTTGTTTTCTGCGGCCAGGTAGAACTGAGTTGCCCAATAGAAATACAGGGATACCCAGGCATGCATGCGAATAACGGATTCCAGCTCTTCCTCTTGAGACAAATTGTCACTCGGCTTGCCCCGCATCATCGGCAATAACTTGCCCGGATGGGTTTCGTGATATTTCATTTGAACGCTGGCCATCGTTACCATCATCGATTCAAGGTCTTTGTCTTTGGGTTTCGGAATCGCCCCGCCGTCCAAAAGGCTGTAGTAACAGGCCACAGATTCCGCCAGAAGGGGCCAGACCGTCTGCAGGATTTCCGTTTCCGAAGTTTCCTCTTTCGGGGCCACCAGGTACTTTCTGGCTTCGCTCAAATCGGCAACACTTGCCGTTTTCAATTCGTCCCGTCGGTCGTAGAAGCGCATATAATCGCGGGCCAGCCGTTCCGAGAAAGGACAGTTTGCCTCAACCCAGGGCAACCATTTTCCATGTGTCAGGCCAGCCTTTTGCTCCGTCAAGAGCTGGCCGATTCGGATTGCCCTATCAAGGGTCATTTTGAGATAGCCCCCGATCTCGTTGTGAAGCCGACAGATTTCGGACACTCGGCTTTTCTCTATGTCATTCATATCCCTGTAAGTCTCCCCTGAAGTTATCGTGCCTTCACTGCCTGTTCCTCGAGCCAGCGTTCGAGGTCCGCTTCCCGGAATAGCACCCGGCAACCAATCTTGACGTGCGGTATCCTCCGGCGGGCCGCTAGGGCATAGAGGTTGCTCTTCGAGATCCGGAGGAGGTCTGCCGCCTCACTGATTGTCAGAAGGTGTGTCACCCCTGCGCTCCCTCAGTTCCGTCTCCAGCTTCCGGATACGCGCGTCAATCTCTCGCTTCATTTTCACCATTTCTTCAGGTAGCTGATCGAGCACCTTCTGCCGCTGCTCGATGAACTCCGACTTCGGATTCTCAATGAACCTCGCCTTGATTTCTTGGACCGACAACCCCGCTGCAAGGGCTGCTTCAAACCGCTTGCCGCGATTCAGCGTGAAGCTGAGGAAATGCGGGTCGTGCACAATAGCATCGATCATGATGAAGCGCAGGGCAGTATTGAGACCCATCGTGTGGTCGATTGATTTGAGTTTCTCGAGGAACTGCTGCTTGATCTCCTCGGGAACGTCCAATGGAATTCTCACCATTCCCATCATCATACCTCCCGTATAATGGACGTTGAACGTCCAACGAGAATGTACATGAATGTGCGACGAGTGTCAAGCCCCTGAGAAGCTATCTTTTGGCGGGGGGCAACTATCCCTTAAAGAGGCCATCTATGACTCGGGCCTGACCTTGTAGGTCCTGCCCGCTCAGGTGGCTGTAGCCCCGCTGCACGGCGATATCGCTCCACCCAAAGGCCGCCCGGAGAAGTTCGGGAGAAACCCCTTTGGCGAGCAGCACGCTATGGCTGGAGTGGCGCAGGCTATGCACGCGGAGTTGTCGAGCCCTCGCGTCGATCCCCAGTGTCCGCATCGCGGTATGGAAGCAGTAATGAGTCCATGAGGCTTTGTGCGGATCGCCATTGGGCCGGGAGAACACGAAGGAGTCCGGGAGAACATGCAGACTCTTGGCGCGCCATGTTTTCAGGGCCGTAGCGGTGAATTCGGGAAGGGGAGTCTCGCGGGTCTTGCCCCATTTCGGCGGAGTAATGCGCCCGTCATTCAATAGTGTCTGTCTGATATATATAACACTGTGCTCGAAATCTACACTACCCCAGGTCAAGGCGAGGCCCTCGCCTCTCCGGATTCCGGTGGTGAACAGAAGCAGAAAATAGGTATAGGCCTTGTCCGAAATCCAGGGACCGGGGCACTCGCCGAACATCCGGACGATTTCCTCTTCCGTGAAGGTCCCAGACTCGCGGAGTTGATATTTGATGTTCCCGATTCCGGCGGAGGGGTCCCGCTGGAGTTCCTCCCGGTACAGTCCCTCCTTGAGGGCGGTCTTCAAGACCATAATGGTGCGATTCACGACGCTCGGGCCGTACTTCGCAGCCAACCGATTGCGGAAGTCAAGGATATCGGCGCGGCGGAGATCCTGCACCATGATTTCCGAAATCGAGTCCGGGTTGATCTTGTTCTGGATGAGTTGCCGACAGGCGTGGATATGGTAACTACCGATGCTCTTGCCCTCGGTGCGGAGACGCTGGACGTGAGGGCACTCGTCGGTATAGAAGGGTTCCAAGTACCGCTTGAGCGATACCTTGCGTCCCGGGGCCGCTCTGCGCGGCTCTGGAGGCAACTCGTGGAGTTTCTCAGCTATGAAGTCGAGCGCGTCCTGCTTGCTGTCGCAGCCCGTCGTCCGCCAGGTGCTCCACCCTCGGAGGCGATAATAGAAGATTCCACTGCGGTTCCACAAACGGTACAGAGCCGGTGTTCTTGCCATTTGTCTACACCCTCCATACCATCTACAGTACTACACTCTGTAAGTTTTTGCAATACCTGAAGTTAGTTTTTTACCGACTAAGCTACAGGGGAACGCACAACGCTGAAATTAGACAAATCCGAATTGAATGTCAAGTGGCCGGAGGCTGCCTACTGGATGGCTCCGTGCCGGGAGACCCTGGAGGAGATGCCCCGGAGGAACCACGCGACGCCTCAGCTGCCACGGCCGCCCCGTCGGGCAGATCGATCTCCGCCTCGATCATGCCTCCCGTGCGAGGCTGCAGGCGGGCGCCCACCCGTTCCAGGACGTGGAGCATCCGCGTGTTGGTGCCCTGCACGTAGCCCCGCAGCACCCGGATCCCCCGCTCGCCAGCCGCGGCCATCAGGACCCGCAGCAGAAGGCTTCCGATCCCCTGGTCCTGGTAGTCGTCCACCACCGTGATGGCGAACTCCGCCACGTCGGCGCCGCGCTTGAGGCGGATGCAGCGGGCCACGGCTACCCCCGGCTTGTCCGGATGTCCCTCGTCCCGAACGCCCACGGCCACGTGGTCGACCTGGTCCACCTCGGTGAGGTAGCGCAGCTGCCCTTCCGTCAGGCGGCGGATCGGGCTGGCGAACCTCAGCCAGCGGGACAGGGTCGAAAGGCGCAGGAACCCTTTTCGAAGCTCTTCGCGGTCCGAGGGCTCCAGGTACCGCAGCAGCACCGTGGTTCCGCTCTTGAGCGTGCGGGTGAAGGGTAGGGGGGGCGGCGCTCCTGCGGGTTCGGGCTTCACGACTGCATGGCCTCCTCGATCCGCTGGAGAGCCTCCGTCGCCGGCAGCTGGATGAACAGGTCGGAGATGCTCTCGGTGAAGGTGGACTGCCGTGGGTTGATCTCCACGATTGTGGCTCCCTGCTGCGCCGCCTGGATCGGGATCCCGCCCGCGGGGTAGACCTCGCCGGTTGACCCGATCACGAGCATCACGTCGGTCCTGCGGGCCGCCTGGGCGGATCGGGACCAGGCGAGATCGGGGATCCCCTCTCCGAAGAAGACGATGTCCGGTTTGAGGATCCCGCCGCATCGACAGCGCGGGGGGAGCGCCTGGAGGCGGGCAGGGTCCGCGGGAACCGTCTCTCCGCAGTCCAGGCAGCGCAGGGTGCGCGAGTTGCCGTGGAACTCGACGACGTTCCGGGAGCCGGCCAGGTGGTGGAGGTTATCGATGTTCTGGGTAATCAGGACTTTCAGCAGCCCCTTCTCCTCCAGACGGGCCAGGACCCGGTGCCCCTCGTTGGGCCGCGCCTCGGCGAAGCTGTCGTAGAAGATCTCCTTGAGCGTTTCCCAGCACTCCTGCGGGTGCCGATGAAAGTAGTCGAGCTCCAGCTTGCGGGGATCATATCGGCTCCACAGCCCGCCGGGGCCGCGAAATGGGGGCACGCCGCTTTCCACCGAGATGCCGGCGCCCGTGAAGGCGCTCAGGTAACGGGCTTCGCGGACGAGCCGCACCGCCTCCTGGATGGGCGGGGAATCGTCGCGTTGGCGCTTTGCAGCCACGAGACATCTTTGCCGCGGAGCGAGCGGCTGTCAAGAAGTCCGCCGGCAGGACAGCGAGAGGTCATCGACAGCCCGCAGGCTGCCGAAAAGTAAAGCGTGATCGACCTGGTACGCGCATTTCTGACCTCGCCCCTGGAGTTGGGCGGGATACGGTTCTCCTTCAGCCTCCTGGACGCGGTCTTGCAGTTCGCGCTGCCGATCGTGGCGCTGTTCGTGGCCCAGCGCCTGATCCTCTCGCTCCTGGTGCGGCGGCTGATCCTGGGGCGGCTCAAAATCTCGGACCAAGCCAAGGAGCAGGCCTATCGACGCACGCGCCTGGTCCTGCGCATCGTGGTCTCCCTGGCGGTCCTGTTCGTGGTCCTGGGCTTCTTCGGGGCGGAGATGGGGCGTTACCTCGCGCGGGCGTGGGAGGTACTGACCACGCCGTTTGCCACCGCCGGGTCCTCCCGCATCTCCGTCATCACCATCGTGCTGGCCATCCCCGTCTTCTTCCTGGCCTCGTGGGTCAGCAAGCTTGCCAAGCGTTTCCTCGACTCGACGGTGCTGCATCGGGTGGGCATCAGCGATGCGGTGCGCTTCACGCTCTCCAGCCTGCTGCGCTACGGCATCCTGATCCTGGCGGTCCTGATCGGCCTGTCCTTCATCGGCATCAACCTGTCCTCCCTCACGGTCCTGTTCGGGGTGCTGGGCATCGGTCTGGGCTTCGGCCTGCAGAACGTGGTGGCCAACTACGTCGCCGGGCTAATCATCTTTTTCGAACGTCCGGTCAAGGAGGGGGACCGCATCGTGGTGGAGGGGGTGGTGGGGGACGTGGTGCAGATCCGCCTTCGCTCCACGGTGATCAACACCCTGACTAACGAAACCATCATCGTGCCGAACAGCAATCTGGTCAGCAGCCCGGTGCACAACTACTCCCACGAGGACAAGCGCATCGTCGTGGAGAGCAAGGTGCAGGTGGCGTACGGCACAGATCTGGACCAGGCCGTAGAGGTGCTCCAGGAGGTAGGATCGCGCAACCCCTACGGCGTCTCCGATCCTCCGCCGCGGGTGCTGGTTCTGGCCTTCGCGGACTCAGGGATAGAGCTTGCCCTGTGGACCTGGATCGAGCTGGCCACCAACAAGGTGGTCGCGGCTTCCTGGTCGAACCTGGAGATCTGGCGGGCCTTCCGGAAGGCCGGTATCGTGATTCCGTTCCCGCAGGTGGATCTCCACGTGATCGAGCCGGTGGAGCTGCGGACCGCTCCCTCTCAGCCCAAGGGGTAGAGCAGGGGCACCAGGATCGGGACCGCCGTGGACAGGAGCGCGCCCGAGGCCACGGAAAAGGGCACCGAGCGGGGCCCGCAGCTCTTTTCGATGAGCGGCAGGGTCACATCCATGCTCGTGGCCCCGGCCACGCCGATGGCTACGTAGGAATAGCGGCCGCGGGCCAGCAGGGGGATCAAGATGAGCGCTAAGGCCTCCCTGAACATGTTGGCCAGGAAAGCCGTGGCGCCCAGCGTGGGGCCGTCCAGCTCGATCAGCAGGACACCGGATAGGGAATACCAGCCGAAGCCGGCCGACAGGGCCAGGCCGGAACCGAGCCGCTGCCTCAGCAGGAGCGCGAGCGCTCCTCCGCCGGCCAGCGTCCCCAGGGCGGTCCCCACCGGCAGGATCCAGAGGCTGTGGTCCAGGAGCTCGCGCAGCCGCAGCCCGCTGCGGGCCAGGGTGATCCCGATCAGGAACAAGAGCCCGTAGAGGATCCAGGTGATGACCGATTCGGGGCGCAGCTCCCGCAGGAGCGGCAGGAAGCGTCCGGTCAGGATTCCCGCTGCCAGCACCCCCAGGAGCCGGAGCGGGTCGGCCAGGGCTTTGCGCTCGAGCCCTCCCAAGGTTCTTGGGGCCGGCGGGGTGACTGCCTGCGCCGGGCGGCGCCCTCGGGGCGCGGAGAGCCGGAACATGAGGGACAGGACCAGGATCGTCCCGCCGATGGTGGCGGCCGCGTACAGCAGCCCCTGCAGCCCGATGCGCCCGAAGCTCCGCACTGCTTCCTCCGTGCGTCCGATCCTGAACCCCATGGTAAAGATGAGCACGTACAGCACGGCGGCGGTTACCCGCCGCAGCAGCTGGGACGGAAGCGGCCGCAGCAGGCGGCTCGCCGCCACGCCGAGCAGCAGGGCGGCAAGCAGGCTGGCCAGGTACAGGAGCTGAGACATCGCCCTCGGTTGTAGCGGGTTTCGGCTGAGCTGTCAATTCGCCCGTCCCGGGTGTGTGAACTCCACGCCGGTTGCGGCGGCAGTCAACAGAAAGGCCCCCGCCGGAGGGACCAAAACAGATGTCCCCGGCGGGGGCCAGGCCGTACGTCGGACGGGCGGGGGGGCTACCGCGGCAGCCCGATGACGATCTCGGTTTCCTGCCGGTACAGCCGTATCATGACTTCCCGGCCGGAGGAGGCGTTCATGAGCCGGTAGAAGTCGGCCGCGTCGCGGACCTCCTGGTCGTCGATCTTGAGAATCACGTCGCCCTGCCGGAAGCCCGCGGTCGCAGAAGGTGAGCCCTCCTGCACGATGGTGACCAGCACCCCCTCGAGGCGCTCCGGGATGCTCAGCTGCTTGCGCAGGTCCGGCACCAGCGGGGCGATGTACATCCCCGGCCACAGGTTCTTGCTCTGCTGAGCGATTTCCTTGTCCTCTGCCCGAATGGCCAGCTTGATCGACAGGCTCACGGGTTCTCCGTCCCGCAGGAGCCGCACCTCGTAGTCGTTCTCCGGCGGGAGGTTGCCTACGACCTTGGTCAGCTCGTCCGCGTTGCGGATGTTCCGCTGCCCCACCCGGGTGATGTAGTCCCCCGGCCGCACGCCCGCCTTGTGCGCAGGGGATCCCTTGAAGATGTTGAAGACGAAGGCCCCGCGGGCGTCCCCGATCTCGAACTGCTCCCGGAAGTCCGGGAAGCGCTGGTCATCCAGGTCCCCGATCTGGACTCCCAGCCAGCCGTACTCCACCCGCCCCTTGGAGATGATCTCGTCGATGGTCTTCCTGGCGGTGTTCGCCGGCACGGCGAATCCCAGTCCGGCGCTGGAGCCCGTGCGCGAGGCGATCCAGGTATTGATGCCGATCACCTCGCCGCTCAGGTTGACCAGGGCCCCGCCCGAGTTGCCGGGGTTGATCGAAGCGTCGGTCTGGATGTAGTCGGTCAGGTTGGCGATCTGGGCACCCGCTTCCGCCTGCCGGCCCAGCGCACTGACGATCCCCATGGTTATCGTGGACTCGAAACCGAAGGGGTTCCCGACGGCCAGCACCAGGTCTCCGACCTGGAGCTGGTCGGAGTCTCCGAGTACCGCCACCGGCACCTCTTCCCGGGTCTCGAACACCACCAGGGCCAGGTCGCGGCGGGGATCGGAACCTACCAGCTTGCCCTTGAACTCCCGGCCATCGTACAGGTTGATGCTGATCTCCTCCGCCTGGCCGGCCACGTGATTGTTGGTCAGGACGTAGACCTTGTTGCCGTCCTTGCGCACGATGACGCCGGACCCCAGCCCGGGCTGCCGGAACTCCCGTTCCTGGGAGTCGCCCTGCTCAGGGGTGCCGGGCCCGAAGAAGAAATCCCACGGCGATTGGGAGCGCGGGATGCGCTGGGTGATCACCTCGATCGTGTTGATCTCCACCACCACCGGAAGTGCAGCCTGGGCCACCTCCCGGAAGGAATACTGGATCTGCTCCAGGCTGGGACTGATCGGTGCCGAGCGCACGGGCGTGGCCGTGGCCGAACCGCCGGAGTCCGGCTCTCTCTGTCCGGAGCTGTATGCCTGGGTGCAGGCCATAACCAGAAGCGCCGCCAGGACAACGCTCGTTATCAGCAGCGCAGTGCGTTTTCGTTGCATCGTGACCTCCTGTCGAGCTTCGCCGCGGCCCTGGGGCCCGTACGAAGATGCTCTTTGCGTGCTCAGAATTGGATCAACGCAATAGTAAGATAGTGAATCGGCGGCGGATCGGCAATTCGCCCCTGGATTCCGGCGGGTCGGCCTACACCACCGTGCCGGAGGGGACCACGGCGTTCTTGGGGATCACGATGATGCCGTCCCGCACGTGGTAGCAGCAGTAGTCCCCGTCCGGGCGCTCGAGGCTGTCGACCCCGATGCGGCAGAACTCGCCGATGCGGGCGTTCTTGTCGATGATTGCGCCCCGGATCAGGCTTCCCTTTCCGATCCCGATGTCGGGGATGTTCTGTTCCCGGTTGTGCTGCTTGTCTTCCGGCGACTCGTAGTAGTCCGCCCCCATGCACACCACTCCGTCGAGGCTGGCCCCGGACTCGATGACCGTCCGGATTCCGATGATCGAGTGCATGACGTTGGCATTGGTGATGATGCAGCCATCCGCGGTCAGACACTGGGTGATGATGCAGGAGTTGATCTTGGAGGCGGGGAGGTCCCGCCGGCGGGTGTAGATGGGGAAGCTCTCCTTGTAGAAGTCGAACTCCGGGCGAATCGTGGTCAGGCTGATGTTGGTGTTGTAGAACGAGCGGATCGTTCCGATGTCTTCCCAGTAGCCCGTGAAGATATAGCTCTGGACTTTGGCGGTCTGGATGCTGTTGGGAATGATCTCCTTGCCGAAGTCCGTAAAGTGGTTGTCCAGTGCCTGGTGCAGCGCGGCGGCGGAGAACACGTAGATCCCCATCGAGGCGAGGTACCGGCGCTCGGGGGACAGGCCCTCGATGCTCGCCGCCAGGGTTTCGGGGATCTCCAGCTCGCTGATATCCTGGTCCGGCGGAGGCTTCTCCACGAAACGGACGATCCTGCCCTTCTTGTCGACCTGCAGGATTCCGAAGTGCCGGGTTTTTTCCTTGCTCACCGGCGTTACCGCCACGCTGATATCGGCCCCGGTCGTGAGGTGATTGTGGAAGAAATCCTCCAGGTCCATCCGGTACAGCTGGTCTCCGGAGAGGATGATGTAGTAGTCGGGCCGGTGGTCGCGGAAATGGAACAGGTTCTTGCGGACCGCATCCGCCGTCCCCTCGTACCAGCCGGTGTGCTCGTAGGTCTGCTCGGCGGCGAGGATCTCGACGAAACCCTGGGTGAAGGTATCGAAGATGTAGGTGTTCGAGATGTGGTTGTGCAGCGATGCCGAGTTGAACTGGGTCAGGATGTAGATCTGCTTGAACCCGGAGTGGATCGAGCTGGATATGGGGATGTCCACGAGACGGTACTTGCCCCCGAACGGCACCGCCGGCTTGGCGCGCTCCTTGGTAAGCGGGAACAGTCTCTCTCCCTTTCCGCCGCCCAGCACGATCGACAGTACCTTGGTCATAGCGCTCCTCTCGCCCGGACCCGTCCATAATAGTGCCGCCTCGGGGAGGCGTCAAGAAAAACCAGATTCCGGGGCGAAGCCGCGAGGACGTGCGGGCTCCGGGACCCCCACACGGGCGTTGAGCCATGCCGTGCGCCAATGCTATGATGGCTGCGTTCGAGGCGAGGAGGGGAGATGGTAGAGCGGGCAATCCGGACCCTGCGCGAGGACCCGGGGTTCATGAGCTGCGTGGCCCACTGGCAGGAGATCCCGCCGCGGGAGGGCCGCTACGCGGAGTTCCCGACGGAGGTCGATCCGCGCATCCTGAGCGCCCTGCGCTCCAAGGGGGTCGATCGGCTGTTCAGCCATCAGAGGGCCGCGTACGAGGCGGTGCGCGGCGGCGCCCACATCGTGGTGGTCACCCCCACCGCCTCGGGTAAGACCCTGGCCTACAACCTCCCGGTCCTCCAGACCCTGCTGGAGCAGCCGGAGGCCAAGGCCATGTACCTGTTTCCGACCAAGGCCCTCTCCCAGGACCAGCAGTCGGAGCTGAACGAGATCCTGATCGGAGGAGAGCTTCCGGTCAAGATCTTCACCTACGACGGGGACACCCCCCAGTCGATCCGCATCTCCGTGCGGGAGGAAGGTCGGGTGGTGATCACCAACCCGGACATGCTCCACACCGGGGTGCTGCCCAACCATCCCAAGTGGATCAAGTTCTTCCAGTCCTTGCGGTTCGTGGTCATCGACGAGATTCACACCTACCGCGGGGTGTTCGGCTCCCACATGACGAACCTGATCCGCCGCCTCAAGCGGGTGGCGGGCTTCTACGGCTCCCGGCCCCAGTTCATCTGCTGCTCGGCCACCATCGGCAATCCTCGGGAGCTGGCCGAGCGCATCGTGGAAGAGCAGGTGGTGCTGCTCGACGACAACGGAGCCCCGGCGGGCACGCGGCACTTCGTGTTCTACAACCCTCCCCTGGTGGACCCCGTGCAGGGGATCCGCCGGGGCGTGGTCAAGGAGGCTCAGGGGATCGCCACCCGGCTGCTCAAGCAGAGAGTCAAGACGATTGTCTTTGCCCGCTCGCGCCTGCGCACCGAGCTCATCGCCTCCTACATCCGCGAGTCCCTCCGCAACCACTTCACCCAGGACAGCCACCTGCGCATCGCTTCCTACCGGGGCGGCTACCTGCCCAACGAGCGCCGGGCCATCGAGCGGGGCCTGCGGCAGGGGGAGATCCTGGGGGTCGTATCCACGAACGCCCTCGAGCTGGGCATCGACATCGGGGGGCTGGACGTGTCGATCCTGGCGGGGTTTCCCGGCTCGATCGCCTCGACCTGGCAGCAGGCCGGCCGGGCCGGAAGGCGCGCCACGGTCAGCCTGTCGGTGCTGGTGGCCTCGGCCTCACCGATCGACCAGTACATCATCCGGCACCCGGAGTACTTTTTCGGGAAGAGCCCCGAGTCCGGGTGGGTGGACCCGGACAATGTCTTCATCCTCAACGACCAGCTCAAGTGCGCGGCTTTCGAGCTGCCCTTCGAGGAAGGGGAGCTCATGGCCGCGCGCTACCGCGAGCTGCTGGACTACCTGGAGGAGAACGGGGTGCTGCGGGCAAGCGGCGGCCGGTGGTTCTGGGCGGACCGCTCGTACCCGGCCGAGAAGATCTCCCTGCGCAGCTCCGCGCCGGGGAACATCGTGATCGTGGACACCACCCGGGGGCGGGACGAGGTGATCGGGGAGATGGACAAGCCCTCCGCCAAGATGTACCTCTACGACGAGGCGATCTACATCCACCTGGGGGACCAGTACGTGGTCAGGAAGCTCGACCTGGAAAACCAGCGCTGCTACGTCGAGTCCACGGAGGTAAACTACTACACGGACTCGATCGTCAAGACGGACATCAAGCTCCTCGAGGAGGACGCCCGGGAACGGCGCTCCGGCATGGAGGCCGCCATCGGGGACATCCTGGTGCGCACCCAGGCCACCAAGTACAAGAAGCTCAAGTTCGGCACGCACGAGAACATCGGCTACGGGGAGATCGACCTGCCTGCCGACGAGATGCACACCCGCGCCGTGGTGCTCCTCTTTCCCCCCGGGACGGAAGCAGGAGCTGCCTTCGCCGCCGTGGGGGAAGAGCAGCGGCCGGTGGTGATGCAGCGCCTGGGCGTGCTGCTCAGGAACATCGCGCCGGTGTTCCTGCTGTGCGATTCCCGGGACATCGGGGTGGCGGATCGGCTCAAGGACCCGACCTACGAGTGCCCGTGCCTGTACGTCTACGACAGCTACCCCGGGGGCACGGGCCTTTCCGAGGGCTTCCTGGAGGCGACCGAGGAGATCCTGAGTGGGGCCCTGGAGCTGGTGACGGGCTGCGCCTGCGCCGAGGGCTGCCCCTCCTGCATCGGACCGCCGGCGGAGGTGACAGGCTTCAACCCCAAGCAGGTGGTCCTGGAGTTCCTTTCGGCGTGGTACGGGGCGGCCGGAGCGCGATCAGCGGGCGCAGATGCGGCTGCAGACGGGCACCCGTCCGTGGGCAGCGATCCGGCTGTCGACGGGCCGCCTCCGGGGGAGCGCGCCCGGTGAGCGACCCGGTGGGTCCGACGGGCGCAACGGGTCCCGTTCGTTCCGGAGATCCCGGGCCGGGCGCGGGCGCGCTCGCTCGGCGCCTGCGCTACCTGGGCGGGTTCGAGCGCGCCGATCCGGGAGAGGGTGGGGCGCCAGCGGGTCCCGCCGGGGCGCGGAGTCGGCGCGGCGGGCGGCCGCCGGTGGCGCGGGCCCTGTCCGGCTGGGATCGGGTCGGGGAGCTCACGTGGCGGCGCCTGGTGCGCAGGGAGAACCCGCTGGAGGGGGAGCCGTTGTCGGAGTTCCTGCTCCCCCCGGGGTACCGCGCCGAAGACCTGCTGTTCTTCGACACGGAAACCACGGGGCTTTCCGGAGGCGCGGGCAACTACGTGTTTCTCTTCGGCTCGGCCCGCCTCGAGGGGCGGGAGCTGGTCTCGGAGCAGCTGTTCCTGGGGGACTTCCCCGGGGAGCCGGAGTTCCTGGAGGCCCTGGCCGAGCGCCTGCGGCAGCACCGGCTGTTTCTCTCCTACAACGGCCGCGCCTTCGATGCCCCGCTGCTCAAGTCGCGTTTCGTGCTGAACCGCATGGAGTTCGAGCTCGAGCGCCAGGAGGACCTGCTGTTCTGGGCGCGGCGCCTGTGGCGACGATGGCTGCCCAACTGCTCCCTGGGCAGCGTCGAGCGGGAGATCCTGGGGATCGAGCGCCCGGAGGACGTGCCGGGCTGGGAAGTCCCGGGCATCTACCTGAGCTACCTGGCTACGGGCGAGGAAACCCGCCTTCCTCTCGTGATGGAGCACAATCTGCAGGACGTGCTGTCGCTGGTCCGGCTGTACGGCCACCTGAATGGGCTGCTGGGGTGCGAACGGCTGCCAGCCGGTGCGGACGGCGCCGCCCTGGGCAGCTACCTGCTCCGGCTGGGCCAGCGCCGCGGGGCGTCGGTGCTGCGGGAGTCCTTCAGCGCCGGAGACCAGCGGGCCGGCAGGGCGCTGAGCCTGCACTACAAGCGGCTCGGGGAGTGGGAGCGCGCCGCTTCGCTGTGGGAAGGCATGGTGGGGGAGCGCAGTCTGTTTGCCGCAGTGGAGCTGGCGAAGTACCACGAGCACAGGCGGCGGGATCCGCGCACGGCCCTCCGGTGGGTGGGGGCCGCGGAGGCGTGGGGTCTGCCCCTGTCGAGGGAGGAGCGCACCGCGCTGGCGCACCGGCGCCGGCGGCTGGAGCGCAAGTGCACCGGCAGGGACGAAGCCCCGGGGCCGGCGAAGGGCGGGGCGAGAGGCGACGGGGCCGGGGGGACCCCTCAGCGCTGGTAGTAGCTGATCCGATAGCTGTCGAGGCTCTGGAAGCCGAGCTTGCGATACAGGGCAAGGGCCGGCAGGTTGGACCTCTTGACGAACAGCGACACCATCCTCTTGGTCCGGAATATCTCCTCCAGGAGCCGGCCCACTACCAGGGCGGCGATCCCGCTGCCTCGCAGACCCTGGTGCGTGAACACCCCTCCGATCTGGTCGACCTGGAACCCGCGGGCGTTCGTAGCCGCCTTGGCCACCGCCTTGCCGGCGAGCTCGGCCACCAACACGAGCTGCTGGCGGAGGGCGTGGCGCAACGTCAGGCGGCAGGCCTGCTCGCTGAAACGCTCCGGAAAGACCACGACCTCTTCCAGCTCGTAGGCCTTCTGCAGGGGAAACAGGGCGTTCAAGTCCCGAACACCCGCCTGGCGGATCCGCAGGCTACTGGGCGCTGAGGACCCCCATTGCGGGCGGCGATAGGCGCGTGCGTCCACGGTCATGAGCGCGTACTCGATGCTGGCCGCAGGTTCCCGGCCGATCCCACCCTCCAGCCACCGCACCTCGCGGGTCGGACCCATGATCGAGTACACCCGGTCGGAGAGCAGCCGCGAAAGCGAGCTCGCGGGGCGGGGTGTCTCCAACGAACCTTCTTCCTGCTCCCGTGCGGGACCGGGAGCGTACGGCAGCACCGGGAGGAGGAGCCCTCCCCCGGTGTGGAGGATGGCGCCGCGGATCCGCTCCGCCCCGGGCCTGCCGTCAGTCCGAACGGCCACTGCGGAGTTGAGCCGGGAGGGGAGGGCGGGCCTGCCGTCGCGCAGGAGCCTGGCGGTGAAGGGAACCGCCCTCCATTCCTGGGGCAGCAGGAACGCCAGCAGGGCCTGCAGGTCCTCGGGCGCGGCGCGTTTCCAGCTGCAGGCGGGCTGCATCATCACCAGGAGCGGCCTTGGGCCGGCGCCTCAGGGGTTGATCCCCGGTTCGTGCCCGTTGCTTCCGCCGCTCCCCTGCGCAGCGGCGTCAACCGGGATGCCCCCCACGGGGGACTCCAGAAAATCGACCGGCAACTTCCCTTCGGGGCTGTAGTCCCCGCAAAGCACGGCGAATCCCGCCCGGAAGGATTCCTCGCCTGTGCCGTAGACCGCCAGGGCGCTGGCGATCCAGGGAGTCTCGCGGAGATACACCGGGGAGAGGGTGGAGATCACGATCAGCCGCTTGCCCAGCGGCCTGAGGGCCTGGAGCACCTCCAGGCTGTTGTAGTTGGCCAAGCAGAACAGGATGGTGTCGTGGCGCCGCGCGGCGGCCGGGACCCGCTGCAGGTCTTCGCTCCGGGCCTGGTAGAATGGGCTGTACGGGAAGTGCAGCACCTCCGCCTGGGGGAAGCGGCGCCTGCCCTCCTGGAGGAACTCCTCGAACTGTCCGACCAGCAGGACCCTCTCCCCGCGGCCGGGAACGAAGGGGATGTCGCGCTCCTTGAGAAGGGTGACGCTGCGCAGCGCGCTCTGGGCGAAGAACTCCCGGGCCACGGCGGACGGCCGGAAGCCCGCGGGCTGGTCCGCCTCGCCTGGCTCGCCCCACAGTGGAAAGCCTTCCTCCCGAAAGGTCCGCAGCTTGAGCTCGAGAACCCGCCTGACCGACTGCTCGACCCGGGCCTTGAACCCGGGATCCTGCGCCAGGGTCCGCCGCAGCAGCTCCCAGGTCTGCTCCTGCAC
>JAFGFV010000205.1 GCA_016930895.1 Spirochaetales bacterium
ACACGACCTTCAACGTGATCAACTCCCTCGTGGTGTTCCTGCCGTCGATCCGGCTCCTCGAGAGAGCGGCCATCGCCCTGACCCCGAAGCGCCCGGGCGCCCTGGACCTGGAGCCCAAGTTCCTCGAGCGGCACCTCCTGGACACCCCGGCCCTGGCCATCCAGCAGGCCATCAAGGAGCTGATCCGCATGGCCGGCATAGCCCGCGATGCCCTCCAGGGCTCGGTGCGGGCCTTCTTTCACTACGAGCCGGCCCTGGAGGAGCAGATCCGCAGGCAGGAGAACGCCATCGACGTTCTGCAGAAGGAGATTACCCAATACCTGGTGGAGGCATCCGAGCGGAACCTCGACGCCAGCGACGCGGAAACCCTGCCGGTGCTCCTGCACTCGGTCAACGACGTTGAGCGCATCGGCGACCACGCAGAAAACCTGATCGAGCTGGCGATCCGCAGGAACGATCAGAAGCTGGAGCTGACCGCCCAGTCCGCCGAGGAGCTGCAGGGCATGGCCGATGTGGTGGAACGAATGGCCGCGGAGATCCTCACGACACTCTCCAATCGGGATGCCACCGCGGCCAGGCGCGTGCTGGCGTACGAGACCCGCCTGAACCAGATGCAGGTCGAGCTCAAGGAGAGCCACGTGGCCCGCCTGCAACACCAGGAGTGCCATTTCCTGTCGGGCCTGATGTTCGTTTCTTTCGTGGACAACCTCGAGAAGATCGGCGACCACTTGACCAACATCGCCATGGCCGCACTGCGACGCCTGCGGTGGGATCGGGAGCCGGAGTTCCAGGAAGAAGGGGAGGAGGACGCGGGCTGAGCTCCTCGAAGTGCGCGCGCCGTCCCTACCGGGGGCGGACCAGCTCGCCCTCCCACCGGCGTATCCCGCCAAAATTGTTCACGTTGGTGTAGCCCAGCTCCTCGAGGACCGCCTTGGCCGCGCCGGAGCGGCCTCCTGAGCGGCAATACACGATGATCCGGGCGGAGGGGTCCGCGGTCGGCGGGGCACTCCCGATGCGGCTGTGCGGGATGTTGATGGCCCCCGGAATAGCCCCGGCGGCGAACTCCTCCGGCGTCCTGACGTCCACCAGGTAGGTATCCGGATCGGCTTCTGCCACCATGGCCGCCAGTTCCTCCCAGCTCAAGACCCGCTCCCCGAAATCCTCCGTCGCGCTCCCGACCTGGCCCCTGCGCCCCTGGGCGATGAGCCCGGCGGCCGACAAGCCCAAAAATATGACCAATACGATAATAATAGCCTTCATGGACGAGAACTTACTGAACCCGTAAACAGGGGTCAATACACCGCAGGACCCGGCCGCGCCGGATCCTACCGAGCGGGATCCAGCGGCACCGACAGGAGGAGAATCTCCTGCTCCCGGGCAGAGGTCGCTTTCCGAAGAGTCACCACTTCCGGAATCCCTCCGCCGGCAGACAGCTGCTTGCGCACCAGGGACGACTGCCCCTCCCACACCAGGTCAAACAGCGAACCGGTCAGGCATACCGTCAGCCCGAACGGCACGTCCCCCGAGCGGATGCGGGCCGGCAGCGCCCTCTGGAAACGCTCCTGCTCCTCCTGGGTATAGGCGGTACCGTTGGCCTTGATGTCCACCCACAGGTCACTGCCGGCGAGCTGTGCTTCCCACTCGGAGAAAAAACTGTCCCGGCAGATCGTCACCCCCACCCGGCCCCGGGAAACCGGGAACGGCTCGACCACGGAGAGACTGCCGGGGCTGAGCCCGAGCAAGTCCTCCTCGAAGGGGGTCAGGTACACCTTGTCCTGGTAGTAGATCCGGCTGCCGTCGGCCCCGAACACGACCGCCCGGTTGGTCAGCCGCGGCCCGCTCTCCCCTTCGGCCCAGGCGAAGAAGGATCCGGCCAGGATGACCGCGCCGCTCTTGCGGGCCGCGGTTGCGAACACCGCCTCGAGGGCCCGTTCGGTCCAGCCGGAGTTCAGGAGGAACAGATCACGCAGGCTCCCTACCAGGGGCTCCCGGCGACGCACCCGCTCGAGTCCCTCCTCCACGGTGGAGGCTCCGGCGAGCTCCCGGTAGTAGGGAATCAGCGATAGAAAGACTCCGGTGTACTCGGGAAACACCACCAGGTCGGGGCGACACGCAAGAGCGGCTTCGAGCGCTGCCTCCATGTGAGCGCTGTAGGTTTCCAGGGAGCGCAACATCTCGAGGTGGACTGACAGCTGCACGGCGGCGACCCGCAGGTGCGCGCCGGCGGGAGCGCTCCCCCCGCCCGGTGCCGACCCTGCCGCGGCATCGGCAGACCCGGGGACTGGCGCAAGCAGGAGCAGCAGGAGCGGCAGCAGCACCGCCCCCCTGAGGGCAGCCGGGCGCAAATGCCGCCGGCATCCCCGCCTCCGCGCAGTCACGATCGGCTTCCACCCGCCACGGCCGAGTAGCTCTCGAGCTTCCGAGCCGTTCGAAAGGCCCAGGCCAGCCCGACCAGAGCGCTGCCCAGGTTGCCCAGCACCAGCCCCCACCAAATCCCCTCGATGCCCAGCGCCCGGGACAGCAACAGGGCCAGGGGCAGGGCGAACAGGATGATATAGGAGACGTTCAGGAACAGGCCCTTCATGCCCATGCCCAACCCCTGGAAGAAGCTGGTCAGGATGATCCTGGCGGCCAGGAACGGGAACCCCACGGCAAACACCAGCAGCATGGTGCGCCCGATTCGGATGACCTCCGGGACGTCGGTAAAGACCCGCACCAGTACACCCCGGGCGCCGATCATGACCAGGGCGAACGCGACCATCAGCCCCGTGCCGAACAGCACGGCCTGCCGTATCACGGCCCGGACCCTCTCGAGGTTGCGGGCCCCGAAGTTCTGGCCGCTCATGGTCAGCGTCCCCTGGGCGATTCCCAGGAGTGGCAGGATCGCCACCTGCTGGTAGGTGTACCCCAAGGTGAACGCCGACTTGGCCATGTCGCCGTAAGGGCGCAGCAGGATGAACAGCAGGCTCAGACCCAGGGAGTTGGAGAGTTGGGCCACGATCGTCGGCCCCCCGACTCCGAAGATCCCGCGGACGATCGACAGGTCGAGGCGCAGTCCCCTGAGCTTCGGGATGACCAGGTTCCTCCGGCTGAACAGCGAGAACGCCAGGAACACGCAACTGGCACCCCGGCCGATCACGGTGGCCAGGGCAGCCCCCTCCACCCCCATGGCGGGAAACGGCCCGAGGCCGAAGATCAACACGGGATCCAGGACGATGTTCACGGCGGTGCCGATGATCATGACCTGCATCGGGGTCACCGTGTTGCCCTCCCCTCGCATGATCCCGTTCCCGATCATGGCAAAGAACTGAAACAACGATCCGAAGAGAATGATCCGTATGTAGCCCAGGATGTAGGGCATCATCTCCTCGGAGGCCCCGAGCAGCACGAACAGCGGCCGCGCCAGTGGCGGACCGGCGGCGGTCAGGATCGTCGACAGCACCAAGATGATCAGCAGGGTATGTCCGGCAGCCCCGCGGGCCCGCTCCAGGTTCCCGGCCCCGATATACCTTGCGATCAGGGAGCTGGTCCCGATGCCGGTCCCCGAGCCGATGGCCAGCAGGATGCTCTGGACCGTGAAGGCCATTCCCACCGCCCCCAGCTCCACCGCCCCCAGCCGGGAGACGAACAGGCGGTCCACGAAATTGAAGGTGGTGTGGAAGGTGAAGGCGATGATGGACGGGACCGACAGCTTGAGGAGCGTGGGCAGGATCCTGCCGTTCAGAATCTGCTCGGGGGTCGTTCTCATGCTTCGCTTCATCGGCTCTCCCGCCGCCTCACGGATAGCTAACCATACGGAGTATGCACACTGCGGTCAACATCGGCAGCTTGCCCGCCTGGGCGGGATGTACGATAATGAGGGCAACAGGGGCGACGAGGGGGTGGCGGGGATGCGAATCGCGACGGCGCTCAAGCCTCGGCTGGTTCTTCCGGACCTGCAGGCCGCGGACAGGCAGTCGTGCATCCGGGACCTGGTGGCCGCCTTGGCCGAAGTGCACCGCCTGGACCCGCAGCGGGCCCTTCGGGATATCGAGCACCGGGAGCGCTCCGGGCCCATCCTGCTGCCCCGCCGGCGTTGGAATGTGGCCCTGCCCCACGCCTTCACCCTCGCCTGCCAGCAGCTCGTCCTGGCCGTGGGCACCAGCCGCACGGGCATCCCTTGGGCCAAGACCGGCGAGAAGGCCCACGTGGTGTTCCTGTTCCTGGGACCACCGCAGACCCAGGGACTGTACCTTCGGTTCCTGACCCGTGTGGCCCGCATGTGCGAAGACGAGGAGTTCCTGGACTCCCTCGTCGAGGCCCCCACAGCGGAAAGCGTGATTGCCTGCATAGCCGAGCGGGAGAAGCCCCGCGGCGAAATCCGGGACATCGAGGGCCTGCCCTCCTTCTGCGTCCTCGGCGCAGGGCACGGCGGCTTGGCTATGGCCGGGCACCTGGCGCTGACCGGCTGCAAGGTCAAGCTGTACAACCGCAGCCCGGAGCGCATCGAGGCGGTGGCCGCGCGCATGGGCATCCAGGTCGAAGGGGAAGTCGACGGCTTCGCGGAGCTAAACGCGGTGACCACCGATCCTGCCGAGGCTCTCGACCAGGCCGACGTGCTCATGGTGGTGGTCCCGGCCACCGCGCATCGGGATATCGCGCTTGCGATCGCGCCGCACCTGCGGGACGGTCAGATCCTGGTGCTGAATCCCGGCCGCACCGGCGGCGCCCTGGAGGTGACGCAGGTGATCCGGCAGGTCAACCCGACGGTCCGCCCGTACATCGCGGAGGCTCAGACTCTGCTGTACGCCTCCCGGATCGTGCACCCGGGTCAGGTCCGGATCTTCAGCATCAAGAACTCCGTGCCCATCGCCGCCCTGCCGAGCTACATCGGTCCGGACATCCTGCCGGTGATCCGCAAGGCCCTGCCGCAGTTCATCCCGGGCGACAACGTCCTCAAGACCAGCATGGAGAACATCGGCGCAGTCTTTCACCCCGCCATCACGATCCTGAACGCGGGGCGCATCGAGGATACCCACGGGGACTTCGACTACTATGTGCAGGGCGTGACCCCCACAGTGGCCAGCGTGCTGGAGGCGGTGGACCGGGAGCGCGTGGCCGTGGCCGGCGCCCTCGGTATTCGCGCCCACAGCGCCCGGGAGTGGCTGTATTTCTCCTACGACGCCGCGGGTAAGACCCTGCTGGACGCGATCCACGCCAACCGCGCCTACGTGGGCATCAAGGCGCCGCCCACCATGCAGCACCGCTACATCTCCGAGGACGTCCCCGCCAGCCTGGTGCCCATCGCCTCGATCGGCGAGATGCTGGGCGTCCAGACCCCGACGATCCGGGCCCTGATCCGCATGGCTTCGGTCATGCACGACGTGGACTACTGGGCGACCGGGCGAACGGTGGACAAGCTCGGCCTGGAGGGCCTGTCCGTCAAGGAGATCCGTTTCCTGATCGCCGGGGTGGAAGCCGCCGAAACCGAATAGGAGACGGACCGGAACGATGGAAGACTGCTTCGGCCTGGCCCGGCCCCGCGTCGACGTGCACGCCCTGGGGATCGACGCCGTGGCCCAGCTGCTGGAAGACTGCGGCTTCCGCACCGCCTCGGCCGACGAAGAGGTCTGCGCCGCCTTTGGAGCGCTGGAAGAGCGGCGCAGCGCCGAGCGCATCGAAGGCTGGATCACGGCCCACCGGATCACCGTCCTGGGGTTCAGCTACCGCCTGGATCCCGCGGATGGGGCCCGGGCCTGCCGCGGGCTGGCGGACCTGCTGCGCCGTCGGGGGCTGTTGGCCAGGGACGGAGGCCCGTTGCGCGCCCTGTATTTCGCGGGCCTGCCGGAAACCTGCGAGCGGGTGCGGCGCGAGGTCCCCGAAGTGGACGGAGTGTTCTGCGGCGACGAGACCCCTGCCGAGACCCTCAGAATTCTCGGCGTCCCGGCTTCCCGGCTCTCTGCGGCGCTGTCCGAAGGGGTCGGCTATGACGAGACCCGCCTGGAGTTCGCCCGGGACCTGCTCGCCTCCGGCGGGCACCAGGGGCTCCCGCCGCCTGCCCGCGGCAGGTACCCTGGCTACGGCACCCGGGAGGACACAGTGGTGGCGCGCATCGAGGAGGCACGTCTGCGGGGCCTGCCTCCGGTCATCCGCGCCCACCTGGGGCCCTACGAGCCTGACCGCCGCCAGGCGGTGGCGCGGTTTCTGGACTGGACCCGGCGCCTCGCGCGCACCGGCTACCTGGACGTGCTGTCCATCGGCACCAGCCAGCTCACCCAGGAAGCCTTCGGCGAGGACTGGACCGGAAGGCCGAATGGAGGCGGAGTGCCCCTGAACGGGCCGGAGGAGTACGCTTCGGTGTGGGAGGCGGCACGGCCCATGCTGGTGCGCACCTACGCCGGGACCCGGGACGTGCCGGCCCTGGCGAGGTTGTACGAAAAGACCATCAACATCGCCTGGCACGCCCTGTCCTTCTGGTGGTTCTCCCGGCTCGACGGCCGGGGACCCAACCAGGTCCTGGAGAACCTCGAGCAGCACTTCGAGACCCTGCGGTTCGTGGCCGAATCCCGCAAGCCCTTTGAGCCGAATATTCCGCACCACTTCGCCTTCCGGGGGGCGGACGACGCCACCTACGTCCTGTCCTGCCTGCTGGCGGCCCTGAGCGCCCGCAGCCTCGGCGTGCGCCACCTGATCATCCAGAACATGCTCAACACCCCCAAGTATCTCTGGGGCGTGCAGGACCTGGCCCGCTCCCGGGCGCTGCTGAGGCTGCTGCGGGAGCTCGAAGGGCCATCCTTCCGCTGCTACTACCAGTGCCGGGGCGGGCTGGACTACTTCTCCCACGACCCGCAGAAGGCCAGGGTGCAGCTGGCGGCGGTCACCGCCCTCATGGACGACGTGGAGCCGGACAACCCGCACAGCCCGGACATCATCCACGTGGTCAGCTACTGCGAGGGCGCCCGCCTCGCCGACCCGGATGCAGTGGACGAGAGCATCCGGATCACCCTTCACGCCCTGAGCGAGTACCGGCGCCTGAAAGCCGCTGGGGCGATCGAGCCTCCCGGGGAAGCCACGGGGGTCCGGGAGCGCACCCCAGAGCTCGTCGCCGAGGTCCGGGCCCTCCTGGAAGGGCTGAGGCGGACGATTCCCGAGCTCTTGACCCCACAGGGGCTGGAGCGGGCCTTTGCCCTCGGGTATCTGCCCGTGCCCTACCTGTGGGGGTGCCGGGAGCAGTACCCGGCGGCTGTGGGCTGGAAGACCCGCCTGGTGCGCGGCAAGGTCTGCGTGGTCGACCGGGAGGGCAGGGTACTCGGCGCCCAGGAACGGCTGGCCGGAATCGAGGAGCTCGGGCGCGCAGCCGGGTGAGAACCCGCGGGACACCGTGCAGGCCGGGCACGGGCTCACGTTCTGTTGCCCGCTCGGCTGTTCGGGAGTATAGTGGGACACTATGGAAAAGCGGCCACGGTGCTTCAACGCCTACGACATCGATCGCATTCGCGGCTTCCTGGAGCTGGCCACCGCAGGCGGCTCACAGCGCTACCGCCACCTGGTGGGGATCCGGAAGGACATCGAGCATGCTGCGGTCGTGGCGCCCGAGGCGGTGCCCTCGGACGTGGTGACCCTCAACTCCCAGGTACGCGTCAGGGACCTGGGCAGCGGGCAGGAGGTGACGATCACGCTGGTGTTCCCCCAGGAGGCGGACTACGAGCAGAAAAAGGTCTCGCTCCTGGCCCCCCTCGGGGCCGCGCTGCTGGGCCGTCACACCGGCGAGGAAGTCGGCTACGAAGCTCCGGGAGGCAGCGCGAGCGTTCGGATCGAGGAGATCCTCTACCAGCCTGAGGCCGCCGGAGATTATTCGTCGTAGCCCGTTGGCGTCCCGAGACGGACAGCCTCGCGTGGGATTGACAGGGTCCGCAAGAACCCGTACGCTCTCGAGCATCGGCCGTCAAACATGGGCTTCCTGAGGTCGAAATCGAAAACAGTGGCGTGAAGCCCGATCATGCTGACCTTGCATCTCCCACCCGCAGGGACAACCGGCCGGACGGTAGAATCCAACGAAGGTACTACTCGACGCATCCGCTCCTCCAGTGGCGAGTATCAAAGGGCCATGATCATCATCAGGCTCTCTATGAGGAGGAGAACATGAACAAGAAGGTCTACGTGGGTGGGCTGGCCTACTCCGTTACCGACGACCAGTTGCGGGCGCTCTTCGAAGCCCACGGCACCGTGGAGTCCGCCAACGTCATCACCGACAAGTACACCGACCGTTCCAGGGGCTTCGGCTTCGTGGAAATGAGCACGCAGGCGGAAGCCGAGAAGGCCATCGAGGCCCTGAACGGCATCATGCACGAGGGGCGCACCCTCACGGTCAACATGAGCAAGCCAAGGGCCGAGGGCGACAGGGGAGGCGGGCGAGGCCGCTCCAGCAACCGCTGGTAGGCACCTAGCCGGCCCAAGAGAACGGGCCGGGGGGGGCTGCCGGTTCCCCCCTCGGTGGTTCTCGACTCTCTCCGAGACACTCACTCATTCCCGTTCTTGCGCATGCGGTTCATGCGCGGCAAAGGATCCAATGCAACCACTCAGCTTTGAAACGCTCGACCTGATCGAGCCCATACGACGCGCCCTCAGGGGGCAGGACTACACGGTCCCAACTCCCATCCAGCAGCAGGCCATCCCGCTGCTGCTCGCCGGCCACGACCTGATGGGCAGCGCCCAGACCGGCAGCGGCAAGACCGCCGCGTTCGCGCTGCCCATCCTTCAGCACCTGGCCCTTCACCGCGGGCCGCGGCAGCGGACCACCGCGCGCGCCCTGATCCTGGCGCCGACCCGGGAGCTCGCAGCCCAGATCGCCGACAGTTTCGCGGTCTACGGCAAGTTCCTGGGCCTCAGGCAGGCCACCGTCTACGGCGGCGTGGGCAAGCAGGGGCAGATCAGAGCCCTCGAGCGCGGCGTGGATGTCCTGACCGCCACCCCTGGCCGGCTCCTCGACCTGCTGGGAGACGGGGCAGTGCGCCTGGACCGGGTCGAGATCTTCGTGCTCGACGAGGCCGACAGGATGCTCGACATGGGGTTCATCCCTGCCATTCGAAGAATCATCGCCGCACTTCCGGTTCAGCGACAGTCCCTGTTTTTCTCGGCGACGCTCCCGCCGGAGGCGGTCAGCCTGGCCCGACGCATGCTCATCCAGCCCAGGCACGTGGCCGTGGCTCCTGAGGTCGATCAGGCCCCGGAGATCGACCAGCGGGTCCTCTTCGTGGAGCGGGAGGACAAGACCGCGCTCCTGATGAGCCTGCTGAAAGACCGGACCATCCGTCGGGTGCTCGTATTCACCCGGACCAAGCACCGGGCCAACCGGTTGTCCCAGGCCCTGGCCAAGGCCAGCATCCACTCCGACTGCCTGCACGGCAACAAGAGCCAAAGCGCCCGCCAGCGGGCCCTGGCGGCGTTCCACGCAGGCAGGATCCGGGTGTTGGTCGCCACCGACATCGCGGCCAGGGGCATCGACGTGGAGGACATCAGTCACGTGATCAACTTCGAGCTCCCCAACGAACCGGAGAGCTACGTCCACCGCATTGGCCGCACCGCCCGGGCCGGCAAGGCGGGCACGGCCCTGTCGTTCTGCGACCCCTCGGAGGACACCTACCTGCGCCAGATCGAGCGCCTGCTCCGGCACAGGATGCCGGTGCTGAGGGGCCACCCCTTCGCCCGGGCCTCGCTTGCCTGAAGGCAAGGTCGCCTCAGGCGACCTTGCCTCAGGCGACCTTGCCTCAGGCGACCTTGCCTCAGGCGACCTTGCCTCAGGCGACCTTGCCTCAGGCCCCAGCTCCGTTGTATTGTCGTCGCCATGGAACGGATGAAGCGGACGGCCACCTGCGGCGAGCTCGGCACGAGCAGCATCGGAAAACGCGTGACCCTGAACGGCTGGGTACACCGGCACCGGGATCACGGCGGAATCCTCTTCATCGATCTGCGGGACCGCTACGGCGTGACCCAGGTCGTGGTCGACCCTGACTCTCCCCCGGGGCTCAAGGATGTGGCCGGGGAGCTGAAGTTCGAGTACTGCATTGCCGTGGAGGGCACCGTTCGCCCCCGGCCCGAGAACATGGTCAACCCCAACATGCCCACCGGGGCAGTCGAGCTGCAGGCCGAGGCTATCGAGATTCTCTCCCGCTGCAGCACCCTCCCCTTCATGATCGAGGACACGACCGAAGCCCGGGAGGAACTGCGCTTCAAGTATCGCTTTCTCGACCTGCGCTCCTTCTCCATGCAGCGCAAGATCGCTCTGCGCAACACGGTGACGTGGGGGGCCCGGGACTACCTCCTGGGCCGGGGGTTCTTCGAGATCGAGACCCCCACCCTGATCCGCTCCACCCCGGAAGGGGCCCGAGACTTTCTGGTGCCCTCGCGCCTGCACACGGGCAAGTTCTACGCCCTGCCCCAGAGCCCTCAGATCTACAAGCAGCTGCTGATGGTGAGCGGCTTCGACCGCTACTTTCAGATCGCCCATTGCTTCAGGGACGAAGACGCCCGGGGGGACCGACAGATCGAGCACACCCAGATCGACCTGGAGATGAGCTTCGTATCCAAGGAAGACGTCTTCGGGGTGGTCGAGGGCATGATGGGTCACATCTTCGACAAGGCCTTGGGACGCCGGCTGCCCCTCCCCTTCCCTCGCCTTGCCTACGACGAGGCCATGAATCGCTACGGCTCCGACAAGCCGGACCTGCGCTTCGCCCTGGAGCTCCAGGACTTCGGCCCCCTGGCCGAGAAAGGGGAGTTCGGGATCTTCCGCCAGGTGCTCGCCGAGGGCGGCGCAATCAAGGCCCTGGTGGCCCCGGGGTGCGGCGGCTACTCCCGCAAGGAGATCGACGAACTGGAGGAGGCGGCCAAGGTGTACGGGGCCAGGGGCATGGCCTGGATGAAGGTCACCGCGCAGGGTCTGGAGGGCGGCGTATCCAAGTTCTACGCGCCCATGGCCGCAGCGGTGGCGGAAGCCCTGGGCGC
Organism: Spirochaetales bacterium; assembly: GCA_016930895.1. Next base: position 10,984 of record JAFGFV010000205.1, read on the forward strand.
GCGCCCGGGCGACCTGCTCCTCATGGTGGGGGCGGAGTGGAAGAAGGCCTGCCTGTCCCTCGGAGCGGTGCGCAGCCTTCTGGGCCGCAAGCTGGACCTGGCCGCCCCGGGGGAGTTCGCCTTCTGCTGGATCGTCGATTTTCCGCTCTTCGAATGGAACGAGGACGAGAACAAGTGGGACCCGTCGCACCACGTGTTCACCATGCCCCAGGAGCAGTACCTGCCCGCCCTCGAGCAGGATCCCGGCTCGGTCAAGGGGGACCTGTACGACCTGGTCTGCAACGGTACCGAGCTGGCCTCGGGCTCCATCCGGATCCACGATCCCGAGCTGCAGCAACGGGTCTTCGACATCATCGGGCTGCCCGAAGAGGAGGCGCGGCGGCGCTTCGGTTTCCTGCTGGACGCCTTCCAGTACGGTCCGCCGCCCCACGGGGGCATCGCCCCGGGGCTCGACCGCCTGGTCATGCTCCTGGCCGGGGAATCCTCGATACGGGAAGTCATCGCCTTCCCCAAGAATACCCTCGGGGTCAGCCTGATGGACGATTGTCCCGCCCCAGTGGACGCCAGGCAGCTGGAGGACCTGCACATCCGCATCATCGGCACCCCGGAGACCCAGGACAGGGGCTCGCCGGATGGGGAAGCCTGAGCCGGCGGAAGACCCTGACGGCGGCGGCTCCCCGCCGCCTGATCCCCCTGCGCCGCAGATCGCCCAGATCAGCCATCGCCTGATAGCCTGGTTCCTGACGCACAAGCGCGAGCTGCCCTGGCGCGAGGAATCCGATCCCTACCGAGTCTGGATCAGCGAGGTCATGCTCCAGCAGACCCGCAGCCAGTCCGCCGCCGCCTACTACCTTCGCTGGCTCGACCACTTTCCGGACATTCGGACCCTGGCGGCTGCCCCGGAGATCGAGGTGCTCAAGGCGTGGGAAGGTCTGGGCTACTATGGTCGGGCCCGCAATCTCCACCGGGCGGCCCGTCTCGTGGTCGAGCGCCACGCCGGCGAGCTGCCGGCGGACCCCGCCGCGCTGCGGGCCCTGCCCGGGATCGGGGAGTACACGGCGGCAGCCGTGGCCAGCATCGCCTTTGCCCGCCCGACCGGGGTGGTGGACGGCAACGTGGTCCGGGTAGTCTCCCGCCTGCTGGCCGATTCGCGGGAGCCTTCCAACCCGGCCTTCCGACGGCGAATGCGAAAGTTCGTCGAATCCAGCTTCCAGGGGTACCATCCCGGCTGGATCAACCAAGCGTGGATGGAGCTGGGAGCCCTGGTGTGCCTTCCCCAGCCGCAATGCGCTGCCTGTCCACTGGCGGAACACTGCCGTGCCTTCCAGGAGAGACGCACCGCCGAGCTGCCGGCCCGGCGCCGCGCCGCGGCGGTACCGGTGCGGGAGGGGAGCCTGCTGGTGGTGCTCTCAGCGCCCCTGTCTCGCGCGGTAGCCGCCGGGTTGGAGGAGGCCGGCGGGCTGTTCTCCGCCCCGGGGTCCTTCGGCAGCCTCATTGCCGCGGGAGGGAGCACCCTGCTGCTGGTCCGGCGTCCTGCGCGGGGGCTTCTCGGGGGACTCTGGGAGTTTCCGAACTTCCCGGTGGTGGGAGGCGAGCTGCGCCGGCTGTGCGCAGACCTGGATATCGCGATCCTGTCCGAGCCCGGAGTGGAGGTTCGCCATCGCTACTCCCACTTCGAAGCCCGCTTCCGAATCCTGATCGCCGCCGCCCGGCCCCACGCACTTCCCGATCCCCTCGCAGGATGGGAGGAACAGCGCTGGGTCCGAGCCGGCGAGCTGTCCCACTACCCCCGCCCGCAGGTCCACATCAAGGCGATGCAGCGACTGGGCCTCCCCGGCCCGGAGGCCTAGGGCGGAGAACCCCGCGGGCCACAGGCCCGGGGGCCGCTTCAGGGACGCATCAGGGTACGGGAAACCGCGATCGACTCGGCCCCGATCCGGGTCAGGGGCAGCGGTGTCGCCCGACCGGCCATCCAGGGACGGATCATGTCCGCGTAGTGCCGGAACCCCGGGCGCCCCGACTGCCCCATGGGGCCCATGATGGTCGTGCCGTCCGGATCGGCCAGGGAGATCACCATCCGCAGGGAGGGGATGGTGGTCACCTGGAAGCCTTTCCTGGCGGCCTCACGCCGTGCGGCGCGCGATGCGCCCGCCCCAGTAGCGGCCCGACCGGCGCCGTCCGCATTCGAGCTCCCCGGATCGAAGTTGGCGGCGTTCACCGTGTTGGCGCTGCCGCCGGCGGGGTACGGCCCCCGGTTCAGGACCCAGGAGACCAGCGGCCCGGTGGCCCCCGGGTGGCGGAACAGGTAGCGGTGCAGGGCCCCCCAGACCCAGCGACGCCGGCTGCGTCCCAGGTTCTGCTCGAGGAACTCCACACTCCGGGCAAGCGCCTGTTCGCAGACCTCCGCCAGGGAGCGGCCGCCCAGCAGCCGGGCCGCCCGCGTCGAGGGCCCGGCGTACCGCGCGTCGAGCAGGCGGTCCGGGGCCGTGTACATGAAGGGCATCCAGGCCAGGAAGGCCGGGAGGGAGTTCCTGAGCATGTCCTTCAGCAGGACCCGGGAGAACTCCACCAGGAAGACCGTGAACAGGGACCCGGCGACGCTTCCCGCGTCCAGATTCCGGTCCCAGTCTCTCAGGAGGGCCGCGGCCTCCCGAGCCGCCGGCTCCTGATAGGAAAAGGCCAGGACCGTGGGCAGCAGGTGCTCCGCCCGCTTGGAGTAGCGGTCCAGCTGCATCCTCTGGAAGTCCCCGATTTCCGGCCGCGCCAGACCCCCGAGCAGCTCGGAGATCCGCTCGTGGCGATACGGCGCGGCCCAGCTGAAGGACACCGAATAAGGATACGGCCCCGCGGGTTTCTGGTTCGCGGTGACGATGGTTCCCCACGTGGGGTCGCTTTCCAGGGGGTTCTCCTTGGAGCTCACGAAACCCTCCCAGTCGCACTCCCCCGAGCCGTCGGCCGGCAGCCGTCCCGAATAGCCCCGGCGCACGGGTATCCTGCCGGTGGCGTATCTGCCGATGGAGCCGTGGACGTCCGCGAACACCAGGTTCTCCCCGACCGAGGCCACGTCCCGGGCGGCGACGACAAACTGGGCTGCGTCCCGGGCCCTGGGCATGGCCAGCAGGGCCCGCAGGGTGGTGTCCTCGAAGCGCTCCTCCGGCAGGGTGCCGTACCACTTCAGGGCCACGACCGCCTCGCTGCCGGGTTTGACCTCCGTGATCACCGGGCCGTGGACCGTCGTGTAAATCGTGACCTCCCGCTCCCGGCCGCCGGCGATCCGGATGATCTCGCGGCGGCTCTCCATTTCCAGGGTCCTGCCGCCCGCGCGGTAGCGGGTCGGGTGACCGGGATCCACGGGCAGGACGTACAGGTCCGTGCAGTCGGTCATCACGTTGGTCATGGACCAGGCGACGTTTTCGTTGCGGCCGATCACGATCCCCGGAAGCCCGGCCATGGAAGCCCCCGCCACGTTGAGGGTGGGACAGTGCAAGTGGCAGAAGAACCAGACCTGCGGGACCATGGTGTCCAGGTGCGGGTCGTTGGCCAGGAGCGGCTTGTTCCCCGGCCCGCGGGCGGCGACCCAGCTGTTGCTCCCGCCGCTCCGCGGGGCGAGCGAGGGATAGAAGGCCAGAGCGGCGCGGAGCAGGGGCGCAATCTTTGCCCCTCGGAAGCGCTCGAAGAAGCCCTCCGCGGGCAGGCTTTCGCCGGGGCCCGAAGCGAACAGCTCGTCCCAACGTTCCCCGTCCAGGGTGTCGCGGTCGAGCAGGGCGATCAGCTCTTCCATGTAGTTCGTCTGCAGGAACCAGCTGTTCACCGCGATGGTGCCGCCCAGCTCCTCGACCGCATAGGGCCGGGGCCTGAGCTTCAGGGTGCGGAACTCGAGCGGCAGCTCGTCCCCGCACAGGGCCAGGCAGGCGTTCGCCCCGTCGGCATAGCCCTGAAACAGCTCCCGCTCGGCGGGAGTGAGCCGGGCCAGGGGCCGGGTCTGCAGGTTGGAGAAACCCGCCAGGCGGCTGAAGTGATCGAGGTCCACCGCCGCCTCCCCTGCCACCTCCGCCAGCGTCCCGGCCGCCAACCGGCGCAGGGTCTCCATCTGCCACAGCCGCTCCTTGGCGTGCAGGAAGCCTTGCGCCACCATCAGGTCCCGCTCGTTCTCGGCGAACACGTGCGGGATGCCGAAGCGATCTTGAAGGACCTCCACCCCAGCCGACAGAGGCAGGCCCTGCACCTCCCCCGGGGCTGCCCGCATGCCCCTCCTCACCACGAGACTGAGCAGTGCGTTGGTTCGTTTCAAGGGCTACCCTCCATGGGAATTCCGGTGTGGTGGACGGTTGAAGCGGGCACAGGGCAACGCGCCGCCAGCGGCACGGCAGCCCTGCTCACTCCGCCGGCTCGACCTCCAGGACCGCTGCCAGCACCGCAGGCTCGAGACGGAACTTGGAGCCCTTGCCCTCGTAGAAGCCGTGGGAGTAGATCATGTGGATGTGCAGGTCCGTGAAGACCACCTCGCGCTCGAGCTCGAGATTGCGCACCGTGATGTTGGTCTTGGGGAAGACGCCCGGGTCCCCGAAGGGACACGGCAGCTTTCCCCGCACCGAATCCACCCGCACCTCGAAGTGCGCGGCGACCTCGATGAACTCGCCCAGGCCCTGCATCCCCGCTTCCCGCAGCTCGATCATGCGCTGCGCGATCCCCTGGTGGGTCAGGTTCAGGCGCTTGACCTCTTCGTCGTCCTCCACCAGGATATCGATGAGCTTGCGCGGGTCGGTTCCCAGGAATCCGTCCAGGGTGATCACCCCGGGGGCCATCTTCTCCTGGATCCGGTCCATCTGTACGGTCTGCTTCATGAGGCTTGCTCCTCGCCGCCGCTCACGCGAACTTGTCGTAGTAGATCAGCTGTTCCGGTATGCCCTTGGCGGTCAGCACCTTGATGCTGGCGTCGATCATCCCCGGGCTGCCGCACAGGTAGGCCTCGACGTTGTCTCCGCTGTTCAGATGCCGGTCCAGCACCTCGGTGATCAGCCCGGTCTCCCCGGTCCAGTTGTCCTCGGGCGCCGGCCTGGAGAGGGCCGGTACGTACCTGAAATTGGGCAGCTTCTCTTCCAGCTCCCGCATCTCCTCGACCAGGAACAGGTCCCGCTTGGACACCGCCCCGAAGAAGTAGGTGGCCTTCCGGTTGATCCCCTTCTCCGCCATGCTCAGGAGGATCGACTTGATCGGGGCGTTCCCGGACCCCCCCGCAATGAACACGATGTCCCGGTCGGTGTCCCGGAGGAAGAACTCCCCGTAGGGACCGTTGACGGTGACTTCGTCGCCCTCCTTCATGTACTGGAACACGTAGGTGGTGCAGATGCCGTTTGGGACCAGGCGGATCTCCAGCTCCACGATGTCCTTCTGGGAAGGGTTGGAGGAGCAGGAGTAGGCGCGATACACGCTCTCGGAGGACAGCTCGTACTCCGGGGTCTGGAACTGGATGTACTGACCCGGTCGAAAGCTGATCTCCGGCGGGTCCAGGAGCCTCAGGGTGATCTCCCTGATGTCGTGGGTCAGGTCCCGGATCCGCTCCACCCGGGTGCGGTACTCCTTGACGTTGAACAGCTCCTCGGGAATCCAGATCGACAGATCCTTCTTGGCCTTGATCTGACAGGACAGGCGGATGTTCTGTTCCTTTTCCTCTTCGGTGATCCAGGGAAGCTCCGTGGCCAGGTATTCGCCCACATCCGAGGT
>JAFGFV010000206.1 GCA_016930895.1 Spirochaetales bacterium
GAAGAGCACGGACCAGTGGAGGGCCGTCTTCGAGAAGCTCGAGCTGCCCCATTCCCCGATCAACACCATCGACCGGGTCGCCGAGGATCCGAACGTCAACTACCGGAAGATGATCGTGGAAATCGATCAGCCCGAAGCAGGGAAGATGAAGATCGCCGGTTCACCATTCCACCTCTCGGAGACGCCGGGGACGGTCCGCTCGCCGGCGCCCCTGCTGGGCGAGCACACCGCGACAGTCCTTCGCGAGATCCTCGGCTATTCGGCGGGTCGAATCCGCGAGCTGCGCAGGAAGCGGGTGGCGTACACTCCGAAAGACCTTCGCAACGAAAAAAGCCACCAGGGGTGACCCAGCGCCGCCGGGGAAGCACAGGCCGGTGCTTGCGCGGGCGCTTCCCCGGCCGCTACCTCGCTGCCTCCCCGGCGCTTCCGACTTGATTCCCCTGGCCAGCATGCTTATGGTATACATGCCAGCCGGCTGCCGTGCCGGTGTCGTCATGCGCCGGACGCATTCCATACAAACAGGAGCGATCGTCATGGGCAAGAAGCGGGTCCAGTTCATGGTCACGGCGTTCCGGGACGGATTCCAGTGCGCCTACGGGGCGCGGGTGTTCACCCGCGACTTCCTGCCCGCCGTGGAGGCGGCGCGACAGGCCGGCATCACCCACTTCGAGGCTGGCGGCGGAGCCCGGTTCCAGTCCCTGTACTTCTACTGCAACGAAGACGCCTTCGCCATGATGGACTCCTTCAGGGCGACGGCCGGCCCCGAGGCCGACCTGCAGACCCTGGCCAGAGGGATCAACGTGGTGGGGCTTGATTCGCAGCCCAGGGACATCATCCGCCTGCACGCCAAGCTGTTCAAGAAGCACGGGATCACGACGATCCGGAACTTCGACGCCTTGAACGACGTCAACAATCTGGTGTTCAGCGGCCGGTGCATCGCGGAGGCTGGGCTCAAGCACGAAGTGTGCGTGACCATGATGGAGCTTCCGCCTGGGTGCAGCGGGTCGCACACTGCGGAGTACTACGTGCAGGTCCTCGAGGACATCCGCCAGGCGGGGATCCCCTTCGATTCGGTCTGCTTCAAGGACGCCTCCGGGACCTCCACTCCGGCCAAGGTCCATGACACGATTCGGCTGGCCAGGAAGCGAGTGCCCGATGGGACGCACGTGCACTTCCACACCCACGAAACCGCCGGCACGAGCGTGCTGGCCTACAAGACCGCGCTGGACGCCGGGGCGGACGGCATCGATCTGTCCCTGGCTCCCGTTTCCGGAGGCACCTGCCAGCCGGATGTAGTGGCCATGTGGCACGCGCTGCGGGGCACGGAGTACGATCTGGAGATCGACGTCGGAAAGATCCTCCAGGCCGAAGCGGTCTTCAAGGACTGCATGAAAGACTACTTCCTGCCTCCCGAAGCCCTCACCGTCGAGCCGATGATCCCCTTCTCGCCGATGCCCGGCGGCGCGCTCACGGCGAACACCCAGATGATGAGGGACAGCGGGATCCTGGACAAGTATCCCCAGGTCATCGCAGCCATGGGCGAGGTGGTGGCTCGGGGCGGGTTCGGCACGTCCGTCACCCCCGTCTCGCAGTTCTACTTCCAGCAGGCCTTCAACAACGCGGTGCTCGGACCCTGGAAGAAAATCGTCGAAGGCTACGGGAAGATGGTGCTGGGCTACTTCGGCAAGACACCGACGGCCCCGGATCCTGAGATCGTGAAGCTGGCCTCCGAGCAGCTCGGGCTCCCCCCCACCACCCGCAGCCCGCTGGAGATCAACGACGAAGATCCCAAGAAGGGCATCGAAGCGGGCCGCGCCCTGCTGGCCGAGGCCGGGATCTCGGAGACCGACGAGAACATCTTCATCGCCGCCACCTGCCTGGAGAAGGGGATCGCCTTCCTGACCGGCGAGGGCAAGATCGGGGTGCGCAAGCGAGACCGCGAGGAGCCGGCGCCAGCGGCGCAGGCATCGACGGCCCGGCCGGCCACCTCCCGGCCGGCCACCTCCCGGCCGGCCGCACCCCGGCCGACGGCGTCCCAGCCGGCCCCATCCGCGCCGCCGCCATCCTCCGCCAAGCCCGCGGCGCCCCTGGTGGCGCCGGTCCCCGGGATCCTGACGCGCCTGCTGGTGCGGGAAGGACAGGCCGTGAAGCAGGGAGAGGTCGTGGCGGTCGTGGAGTTCATGAGGATGGAAAACGACGTGGTGGCGCCGCGGGGGGGAGTGGTTGCCAAGCTCTTCGTGCAGCAGGGCAGCCAGGTCGCTGCACGGGACAAGATCGCGCAGATCGCCTGAGAGGTCGCGAAGCCGACTGCGGGGAGGCCGGAGACGGAGGAGACAAGGATGGCCGAAGGGAAGGCTCTGGTCCTCTATTGGACCAAGAACGGGAACACGGAGAGGGCGGCGCGCAGGATCCACGACACCCTGCAGAAGGCCGGGGTGAAGGTGTCCATCTCAAGAATCACCCAAGGGCTGGAAGTAGAGTACCTCGACTACAACCTGATCTTTCTCGGGGCCCCTGTCTACGAGAACCTCTCGCCCAAGCCCGTGCTGTCGTTTCTATCCAAGAACCGAAAGAGAGCTGGAGTGAAGCTCCTCGCTTCGGCTCCGGAGGTACCCGGCGTGGCGGCAATTCCCTTCTGCACCTACGGAGGCGGGCACACCGGATACAACGAGGCGGAGCCGATGCTCAAGCACGTCGGGCAGTACTTCGAGCACGAGGGCATCCGCGTCGTGGATCACATCGCGCTGCCGGGGGTCTTTCCGGAAGCCGAGGAGTCCTACAACACCGAGGGCCGTTTCGGAGACATTCGCCGGCGCCCGGACGAGCACGACCTGGAGGAGCTCGAAGGGCGGGTGCGGGGCATTCTGCGGCGCCTGCACCGGGTACTGCCCCTGGGGAAGCTGGATCTGTGAGAGGGGAGGCCCGGAGGCGTTTCAGAAGCGTGGGGCCGGGCAGAGTCCTGTTGGGCCTGTAGAGTGGTGTTCCTGCACTCCGGCGCGGCCCCCGGCCTACTCTTCGACCAGCCAGCTTACGGTACGATGACCTCGTAGGCTTTGAACTGTTTGACGATCCCCTTGGCGGTGATCCTGCCGACGAATCGAGTCTCGAAGTCCCCCTTGACGAGATCGTACAATGGCTCGCTTATGAGGATCCCCCCCACGGGCGCACTGCTTTCCAGGCGCTGAGAGAGATTGACATTGGCCCCGATCACCGTGTAGTCCACGATTCTCCGGGAGCCCAGATCCCCGACCACGACCTCCCCGGTGTTGATACCGATGCGGATCTGAATAGCCAGCCGCCCTTCGGGCTCCCACAGCTCGCGCAGGCGCCGGACCTCCTGCTGCATTTCGATGGCGGTGCGCACGGCCCGCTGGCCGTGGTC
>JAFGFV010000030.1 GCA_016930895.1 Spirochaetales bacterium
CCCCCGGGGGGTGGACGCCACCGTGGAGCCCCTCGCGGCGCCACGGCCGGGACGGCTGCGGGTCAGCCCCACGGCGCTGCAGAGCTTCCACGACTGCCCCTTTGCATACCTCCTGGAGAGCTGCCTGGGAGTCAGCGCCGAAGACTACGCGGTCGCCACCTCGGACCCCCGGGAGATGGGGGCCATCATGCACCGGATCTTCGAGGGTTTCGTCCGGGCGCTCCAGCAGTCGGATCCGGGCAGCCCGGTGGTCCTGGACCCATCCCGCAGCGGGGAGTACCGGCAGCTCATGGAGGCGACGGCGCGCGAGGCCTGCGCCGCCTGGAGCCGGCGCAACCCCCTTCCCTTCGCGCCGCTGTGGCTCGAGCTTCAGGAGCGGGCCCGGAGCCTGGCGTTGGACTTCCTCGAGACCGAGCTCAAGACCATGGCGGGAGAGGCCTTGACCGACGTGGAGCTGCGGCTGGAGGCCCCCTGCGAGGGCGAGCCCGAGGTTCTCCTGGTCGGTACCATCGATCGGGTGAGCTCACGCGACGCACGGACGACCGTGGTCGACTACAAGAAGCGGGAGGTCCCGACCGCCGGCCGGATCCTGGGTCCGGACAGCTCCTCCTTCCAGATCCCCTTCTACCTGCTCCTCATGGAGGCGAACGGGCGTCCGGTCGATCGGGCAGCCTACTACTCGATCGAGAAGCGGAGCTACACCTTCGTGCTGGGGGGGCGACGGGCCCCTGCGCTGACCCGGGAGCTGCGGGCCGAGCTCCTCGGGCGCCTGGGGGAGCGCATCCGGGACATGGTCGCCCGCCTGCGCGCCGGGGACTATTCCATCGGGGCCCCGAGCTCCGAAACCTGCCGGCGCTGCGCCCACGGCGGGATCTGCCGCCGCCGCTATCTCCTGGGCAGCGGGCCCCGTGGGGCCGCCGGTACGCCGCCGGGAGGCGGGCGGTGACCCCGGTCTTTGACGGGAACCAGCGCCGGGCCATCACGGTCCGGGGCAACGCCGTGGTCACCGCCGGCGCGGGCTCCGGAAAGACCGCGGTCCTGGTCGAGCGTTTCCTCTGGCTGTTGGAGAGCCGGGGGGCCGGAGTCGACCAGATCCTGGCCCTGACCTTCACCCAGAAGGCCGCCGCCGAGATGTACGAGCGCATCTACACCCGGCTGCGCGGCGCCGGGGCGCCCTTCCAGGAGGCCCTGGAAGGATTCGAGCGCTCGCAGATCTCCACCTTGGACAGCTTCTGCGCCGAGATCGTCCGCGGCTCCGCGGGCCGGTACGGACTTGCCGCCGAGTTCCGCTACGACGAGGAGACGGTGCTCCAGCTCGCCCGGGACGTGGCCATGGATTTCCTGCTGGAGAACCTGGAGCATCCCGCGGTGAGGGAGCTGATTCGCGTGCAGGGCTTCGAGACGGTGTGGCTCGACCTGCTGAGCGATCTTGCCTTTCGGCACCTGCACTTTGCCCCCCGCCCGGACTTCGCCGCCATGGTGGAGGCCCAGCTGGAGCGCTGCCGGCAGGACCTGGCCGCCCGGCTCGACGAGCTCGACGGCCTGGCCCGCCGCTTCCTGGCCATTGAGCCCCGGACCGCGACCCTGCGGGCCGGCCACGAGGCCGCCCGGAGCTGCCTGGGGGTACGCGGGCTGGTCTCGCAGGAGCGCTACGGCGAGGCCGAGACCCTGCTCGGGACCGTGTCCCTGCGCAGGTCCGGCAGCGCGTCCCCGGACCTGGTGGAAATGAGCGGCCTGATCGAGGCCCTCCGGCCCCTGGTCGAAGAGACCCGGGTGGTGGCGCACACCCTCGAGCAGCGCACCCTGCTGCGCGAGGTTTCGGCCCTGCTCGGGCGCTTTCGCGAGAGTTTCGTCGAGGCCAAGCGCCTGGAGGGGCTGGCGACCTTTCAGGACGTGGCCGAGCTGGCCGTGGACATCCTGCTCCAGGACCGGCCCCTGCGCCAGTACTACAAGGAGCGCTTCCGCCACATCCTGATCGACGAGTTCCAGGACAACAACCGTCTCCAGCGGGACCTGCTGTTCCTGCTGGCCGAGCGCCCGGATCGCTGCGCGGCGGGGATACCGGCAGCCGAGGAGCTCGAAGAGGACAAGCTGTTCTTCGTGGGCGACGAGAAGCAGTCCATCTATCGCTTCCGGGGCGCGGACGTGAGGGTCTTCAAGTCCCTGCACCGGGAGCTCGAGCGGGCCGGGGGCTGCGTGCTGGAGCTCGACCGGAACTACCGCAGCGAGGCCGGGCTCGTCGCCTTCTTCAACCGCCTGTTCGAGCGCGTGCTGGCCCCGGCCGCGGAGCCGGCGGAGTCCGCCCGCCCCTTCGAGGCCCGCTTTCAGCGCATGCTCGCCGGAGCCGGGGACGGGGACGGGACCGTGGCCCAGGTGCACCTGCTCCTGAAGCCCCCCTCGGAGGAAGGCGGCGAGGAGCTCGCCGGGGACCGGGAGGCGGAAGCCCACGCCGTGGCGGCGTTCATTCACCGGGCCGTGGACCGGGCCGAGCTGATGGTCGGCAAGCCCGGCGATCGCCGGCCGGCGCGGTACGAGGACTTTGCCGTGCTCCTGCGTTCCACCGGCAACCAGATCCACTTCGAGCGCATGTTCCGCTCGTTCCGCATCCCCTACACCACGCCGAACCTGCGGAGCCTGTTCCTGGAGGCCCCGATCAACGACTTCTACCTGCTCCTCCAGCTGGCGATCTACCCGGAGGATCGGAGCGCCTACGCGGGCTTCCTGCGCTCGCCCTTCGTGAACCTCTCCGATGAAACCCTGGTGAGGCTGCTCCTGGAAGCGCCGGCTCCGCGCGGCGAAGCGCCGGCTCCGCGCGGCGAAGCGCCGGCTCCGCCCCCGTTTTGGGTGGAGGGAGTGGCGCCCGGCGAGGCGGAGAAGCTGCGCCGGGCCGCCGAAGTGTACGAGTTCGTCCGCGAGCACGCGGACCGCCTCGCCCTGGCCAAGCTCGTCCACCAGCTCTGGTACCGCTTCGGCTACCGCCACCTGGTCCTCTCGGACCCGCGCTATCACCCGTACCTGGAGTTCTACGAGTACCTGGTTGCCATAGCCGAAGCGGCGGACCGGCGCGGGGAAACCCTGGCGCGCTTCCTGGACTTCCTGAGGCCCAACCTGGGAAGATTCGAGCGCCTCGAGGAACTGGAGACCCTCGAGCCGAAGTCCGACGGGGTACAGCTGCTCACCATCCACAAGTCCAAGGGCCTGGAGTTCCCGGTGGTCGTGCTGGCCGACATGGGCAATGCAGGGCGTCGGCGCGGCTCGGCCGGGGCCTACTACCGCTCCGATGAGTTCGGCTTCGCGGTCAACCTCGGGCGGGACAGCCACATCACCCGCCTGGGCGAGGCCGAGGCGGCCGAGCAGGAGCTGGCCGAGATCCGGCGCCTGCTGTACGTGGCCTGCACCCGGGCCATGAATCACCTGGTGCTTTCCGGCTCCCTCGGTAGACGCGCCGATCCCTTGGCCCGGGCCCACCTGACTCTGCTGCTCCAGGCCCTGGAGGTCCCGGACACCCTGGCCGCGGCCCCGGTGCAGCAGGAGGGGTACCGGCTGGAGCTCCACCGGATCGAGGATCTGCCCAGGGGCAGCATCTCTCCGCCCGCCGTGGAGTCCAGGACCCTGCCGCTGTCCGCCCTGCAGGCACTGTACGACCGGCAGCCCCTGGAGCGCGCGGCTCCCCGCCGGGATATCTCGGTCACGGAGCTGTGCTCCCGCCTGACCCCGCCGACAGCGGGCGCCGACGGCGAAGACCCCGCCGGCGAACGGCTCCCCGGCCTGCCGGTGGATTCCTTGCTGCGCGCCTCGCAGCTGGAAGACGCCTTCGGAACCCTGACCCACGAGCTCCTCGCCGCGGCGCTCCAGGACCCCGAGGCGCCCGCCCGCCGACCGGACTGGGGGCGGCTGCACATCCCGGCGGAGCTCCGCTCGGCCTGTCTCGAGAGCGCCGAAACCCTGGTCGCCGGCTTCCTCGCCTCCGAGCTCGGGCGCACGGCCCGGGAAGCCGAAACGATCGAGACGGAGCTTGCCTTCGTGTACCGCTGTGAGGTAGAAGGCCGCCCTCTGTATGTCAGCGGCCAGATCGACGCGGTCCTCCACACCCCCCAGGGGCTCCTGTTGATCGACTTCAAGACCGACCGGGTCCACCGCCCGGGGCAGCACGATTGCCAGATCTCCTTCTACGCCCTGGCCCTCCAGGAGCTCACCGGCCGGGACGCGCTGCCGTACCTCTTCCTGCTGCGGGGGGCGCGGGCGGTGCCCTTGGAGCGGCGCTTGGACTGGCCGAGCCTCCTCGCTTCCCTCCGGCTGTAGCGCACGAACCGTCGCCGAAAATCCTTGACAACTCCACTGCCATGACCCATAACAAGACTTGGTTTCACGATGTCAGCCACAACCACCTGCAAGCCGATCTGTTGTTCAGGGTCGTCGAAAAAGAAAAACGATGAAGCGCTCCGGCACACGCGCACCATCGGGCCGCGCCCGTTCCGATCGGCCACGCTGAGCCTGCGGTAGGAGGAGGGAGATGGCAGCTACGATACTGCAGCAATTCGCGCTCGAGGGCAGGGCCGCGGTCGTCACCGGCGCGGGAACGGGACTCGGAGAGGCCATGGCGGTAGGCCTGGCCGAAGCGGGGGCGGACATCCTCGCGGTGTACCACACCCATGCCCCCAAGCGGGCGCGGGCGGAGATCGAAGGGCTCGGCCGACGCTTCGTGGCCCTGCAGGCAGACCTGTCCAACATCGAGCCGGTGGACCGTATTGTGGCCGCGGCCGTTGAGGCCTTCGGAAGCCTGGACATCCTGGTCAACGACGCCGGCATCATCCGCCGGGCCCCCTCCCTGGAGTTCACCGAGAAAGACTGGGA
>JAFGFV010000207.1 GCA_016930895.1 Spirochaetales bacterium
ACGCCGAGGTGGTGGCCGCCGCGGCGGTCGACAACCTCGAGCCGTTTGCGAAGAAGTGGAACATCCCTTACGCCTACGAGGACTACCGCCGCATGTTCGAGCGGGACGACCTGGACATGGTGTCGGTCTGTGTCCCCAACTTCCTGCACCACGAGGTGGTTCTGGCCGCGGCTAAGGCGGGCAAGCACGTGGTCTGCGAGAAGCCCCTGGCCACCACCGCGGCCCACGCCCGGGAGATGGTGGCGGCCTGCGCGGAGGCCGGGGTCAAGCTCATGTACGCCGAGGACTGGTGCTTTGCCCCGGCCTTGAAGCGGGTGCAGGCCGTGGTCGACGAAGGGGCGATCGGCCGTGTGCTCTACGTGAAGGCCCGGGAATGCCACCAAGGCTCCCATTCCCCCTTTGCCAAGAAGAAGGAGACCTGCGGCGGCGGCAGCTTCATTCACCTGGCCATCCACCCCATCGGGTACCTGCTCTACCTGCTCGGCAAGGGCACGAACCCCGTGGTGGAGGTCACGGGCAAGATGACCGCCGGGGGGGCGGGCAACTACGTGCACGAGGATTTCGAGGGGGAGGACTTCGGGCTGGGCATCCTGCGTTTCGAGGGCGGAGAGTACGGCTTCGTGGAGGGCAACTACATCACCGTCGGGGGCATGGACGACCGCGTCGAGATCTACGGCACCGAGGGGCGCTTGAACGTGGAGCTGACCTTCGGCAGCCCGATCCGCTGCTACTCGCGCCCCGGGCTGTCCTACTCGATCGAGAAGACCGACCACAACCTGGGCTGGACCTGGCCGGCGGTGGACGAGTTCTACAACCTGGGCTACGTTGAGGAGCTCCGCTACTTCGTGGAGTGCGTGCGCGGCGGCAAAGAGCCCTTCTACGGGGTGGACGGCCGGGCGGGGCTGGCCTGCCTGGAGCTGGTGGAGGCCTTCTACCAGTCCAACGAGAGCGGGCGGAGCATCAGCGGACGCTGGGGGTAGGGGCGCCGCGGCGAGACGCTGGGGGTAGGCGGAGGGCCGTCCCTTTCCGCACGGGCTGCCTGGCCGCCTCCCGCTGGAGCCGCAGGCCACGCGAGGGAGCGGAGCGAGGGGCGCCGATATAGGACGCGAAGGAGCGCACAGTGAGCGACATCTGGACTATGGGGGAGTTGCTGGTGGAGGTCATGCGGCCCAAGGCCGGCATGACCCTCTACGAGACGGGGAGCTTCCTGGGGCCGTACCCCAGCGGCGCGCCGGGGATCTTCATCGACACCGCAGCCCGGCTCGAGCACTCCGCCGGGATCATCAGCGGGGTGGGGGAGGACGACTTCGGACGCTGCATCGTGGACCGCCTTCGGGCCGACGGCGTGGACACCCGCTTCGTGCAGAGCTTTCCGCACCGCTCCACCGGGGTGGCCTTCGTTACCTACTTCGAGGACGGCTCGCGGAGCTTCATCTTTCACTGGGACGGCACCCCGGCGGTGATGGCCCGGCTGCCGGAACCGGCGGAGATCCAGGGGCCGAAGTACTTCCACCTCATGGGCTGTTCGCTCATGGCCAACGACGCCTTCCGGGAGGAGATGTTCAGGGCGGTGGAGCTCTTCGCCGCCAAGGGGGCCCGGGTGACCTTCGACCCCAACGTGCGCCTCGAGCTGCTGAGGGACCGCACCGTCGAGGAGATCGTGGGGCCGATCCTGCGCCACTGCTCGGTCCTGTTCCCTGGAGAGAAGGAGCTGGAGCTTCTGACCGGGGAGGCGAAAGCGGAGCAGGCCGCGAGGGCTCTGTTCGCGCGCTATCCTCTGGAGGTCCTGGTGCTCAAGCGGGGCAGCCGGGGCTGCAGGGTGTACACGGCCAGGGAGCGCGTCGACGTGCCGGCCTTCCGCATCGAGGAGGTGGATCCGACCGGCTCCGGGGACTGCTTCGACGCAGGGTTCCTCTGCGGGCTCCTCGAAGGACGGGATCTGGTGGAGAGCGCCCGGGTGGCGGCGGCGGTCGGGGCCCTCAACGCCAAGGCCTTCGGCCCCATGGAGGGAAAGATCAGTCCGCAGGCGGTCCAGGCGCTCCTGGACGGGGGAGAGACGGGTTGAGCGCCGTCGGGCTCTTTCGGGATCTCGTGGCGGCCCACAAGAGCGGCAGGCCGTGGGGAATCGCCTCGATCTGCAGCGCCCACCCCGCGGTGCTGAGGGCGGCCATGGTCCAGGAGCTTGCGGCTGCGCCGGTGCAGGCGGCCGCCGGGACGGGTGGAGAGGCGGCTTCTGCAGCCGGGCAGGCGGCCGCGGACGGGCAGGCGGCCGCCGAAGGCCGGCCCGTGCTGATCGAGTCCACCGTGAACCAGGTCAACCAGTTCGGGGGGTACACCGGGATGACCCCGGAGCGCTTCCGGGACTTCGTGCTCGCCTTGGCCGCCGAGACCGGGTTACCGGAGGACCGGGTGCTGCTGGGGGCGGATCACCTGGGTCCGTACCCGTGGCGGGACGAGCCGGCCGAGCAGGCCATGGAGAAAGCCTGTGTCCTCGCGGCTGCGTGCGTGCGGGCCGGGTACCGGAAGCTCCACCTGGATGCCAGCATGCCCCTGAAGGGGGACGAGCGCGGGCCGGGCGGAGGGATTCCCGCGTCACTCGTGGCCGAGCGGGAGGCCGCCCTGGCCGCGGCGGCCGAAAGAGCAGCGGCCGGGAGTGCGGCGGCCGAAAGCGCGGCGGCAGGCGGGCCTGGCCCGTTGGGCCGCCCGGGCGCCGCCGACGCCCCGCCGGTGTACGTGATCGGCACGGACGTGCCTCCGCCCGGCGGCGCTGT
The DNA here is from genome assembly GCA_016930895.1 of Spirochaetales bacterium. The sequence continues at coordinate 2,772 of JAFGFV010000207.1, forward strand.
GGACGAATCGGGCATCCACATCACCCGGGTGGAGGAGCTCGAGGAGACCGTGGAGTCCTGCCGCCGGGCGTTCCGGAGGGCCGGCCTGGAGGGGGCTTGGGAGCGGGTGGTGGCCGTGGTG
>JAFGFV010000208.1 GCA_016930895.1 Spirochaetales bacterium
AGCACGGCCTGCCGGATCACCGGGGGCAGCACCGGGCCGACAGCGAGGGAGCCGTCGAGCACGGGAGCGGGGTCAGAGGAGGCCTGCACCGGCTCAGGGTAGTCCTCCGGCTTCAGGCCGGCGAAGCGCCCCCGCTCCGCCTCCAGCTCGCGGATCTTCTCCCGGAACCTGCCGATGTTCTCCTCAGGCCCCACGCCCTGCTCGGCGCTCTCGAGCTTGAGCCTGGTTGCCTGGATCTCGAGCTCGATCGCCCGAACGGTGGCGGCCAGCAGGGCCTTTCGGAGCGCCGGGTCAACGGCTTCGCCATCGGCCCGCAGCCGTCCTGCCGGCAGCAGGAGGGCACACACCATCAGGAAAAGGGCGGCCGCCCGAGCCCTCGCTGCTACTCGTTTCACGGGCTCATGCCTCCCTCCGCCAGGACGGGGTTGGTGACCGACAGAGTGTATGTGCCCGTGAGACCCAGATCCCGCTCGAGTTCCAACTCGATCACCACACCGTCCCAGAGCATGGCCTTGCACTCGTCGATCCTGACCCGCTGGATCGTGAGGCGGTAGTGGGGAGCCTTGGGGGTGATTCCCTCTTCCCGGTCGACCTGGACCGTGAAGCTCTGGGCATCCGTGCATCCGTTCGAGTCGACCCGGAAGCTGATCGTCCCCTCCCGGATCCCGAGGTCCCGCAGCACCGCCGTCCCGAGCTCCCTCGGGCTGCCGGAGACCTCCAGAGTTTCCCCGAAGACCGGCAAACCTGCGAGGAGCAGGGCCAAGAGCCCCGCCACAAACGCCGACAGAGATCGCATGCCAATACCTCCTGAGCCTAAGCAGAAGATATCGCACGAGTCGCGTTCTCACCAGCGGGGCCTCGCCCAAGGGTCCTGTTCGCGGCGCCTCGCCCAAGGTTGCCAAATCGGTGTCAGGCGTGGCAAGCTCGGAGGGCAGGAGGAGCCCAGCATGTCATACCTATATCGAATCGGCACCGGGGCGTCCCAGGATCGGCTGGAGAAGCTGATCGAGGAGCGCCTTCGCCCCGGCGCCGACAAGGCGGCCGTGGACAGGCGAATCTGGGATCTGTTCGGGGAGACCTGGGCGGTCATGTTCACGGACCTGGCGGGGTTCTCCCGGAAGGTGGCGGAGTTCGGGATCATCCACTTCCTCCAGGTCATCTACGAGTCGCAGCGGATCCTGGTCCCCTGCATCGAGGCGCACGACGGGATCCTTCTGAAGACCGAGGGGGACAGCTTCCTGGTGATCTTCCGCAGCCCTTCCAGGGCCCTGGACTGCGCCGTGGCCATGCAGCGGGCGGTCCGCGACTACAACCAGGGGCGCAGCGGGGAGGAGGAGGTCCTGCTCTGCGTGGGCCTCGGTTTCGGCCCGATGCTGCGGATCGGGGACCGCGACGTGTTCGGGGCCGAAGTCAACGCCGCGGCCAAGCTGGGCGAGGACACGGCCCAGGCGGGGGAGATCCTGGTGACGGGGGCGGTGGCCGCCGAGATCCGGGGCAAGCCCGAGCTCCGGGCCAAGCCCGAGGTCTCCCTCGAGCCTCTGAGTGTAGTGCCCCCCGGCGCCCGGGAAGCCTTCCGGGTGCGCTACAAGCTCTAGGGGCCCGGGCCTCGGCGGGCGCCCACCGCGCTCCCGCCGGTTGCTGCCGCTGGTTGCTCCCGGCCCTTTCCCCCGATACAATAACCCCATGCTCCTGTTCCGACCCCACCGCCGCCTGCGCAAGCTGCGGCGGGTCCGCCAGATCCTAACCCGCCTGGCCTACTACGGCTTCGCCGAGCTGGCCGAGGCCGTGGGGCTGCGCCGCCGACGGCTCCTTTCCGGAGCGGTCCAGGAGCTGCGCCCGGGCCGGCGGGTGCGCCGCCTGCCCTTCGGGGCCCGCCTCCGCCTGCTCTTCGAGGAGCTGGGCCCCACCTTCATCAAGCTGGGCCAGATGCTCAGCCTGCGCTCGGACCTGCTCCCCGAGGAAATCACCGAGGAGCTGCGGACGCTGCAGTACGGGGCTGCTCCCCTGCCTTTCGAGAAGCTCGAGCCGGTCCTCGAGCAGGCCCTCGGGCGGCCGTGGCGCGAGTGCTTCACCTCGATCGACCCGCAGCCGGTGGCCTCCGCTTCGATCGCCCAGGTCCACCGCGCGACGACCCGGGAGGGCCGCGCCGTGGCCCTCAAGATCCAACGCCCGGGGATCGACCAGCTGATCCAGTCGGACCTGTCCATCCTCGCGGACCTGGCCGCCCTGATCGAGCGCTACTTGCCGCGGGCCCGGATCTACCGCCCGGTCGAGCTGGTCGACCAGTTCGCCAAGACCATCACCCTGGAGCTGGATTTCGCCTACGAAGGGCGGACCATGGACCTGGTGCGCCGCAACTTCCAGGAGGAGCCGGCCCTCCACGTGCCCGAGGTCCTCTGGCCCTTGAGCTCCGAGTGCCTGTTGACCATGGAGTTCATCGAGGGGGTCCGCCTCTCCGACGAAGCCCTGCTCGCCGAGTCGGGCGTGGACACCCGGCACATCGCGAAGGTGGGCGCTCGCTACGTGCTGAAACAGGTCTTCGAGCACGGGATCTACAACGCGGACCCTCACCCGGCCAACTTCATCGCTCGGAAGGATGGCGTGCTGGTTCCCCTGGACTTCGGCATGGTGGGGCTCCTGGACCAGGAGCTCAAGCAGGCCCTGGTGACCATGCTCGTGGCCTTTGTCTCCCAGGACCCGGACAAGCTCCTGCGGGTGTTCTACAACCTCGAGCTGCTGAGCGAAACCACCCAGCGCAGCCGCAGCGAGCTCAGCCAGGACCTCTCGCGCCTCATCCACTACTATCACCACATGCCCCTCGCCCAGATGTCCATGGGCAGGATGCTCCTGGACCTGAACGCCATCATCCGGCGCTACCGTATCTCCCTGCCCGTGGATCTGGCCCTGACCCTCAAGGTGGTCGTGACGGTGGAAAGCCTGGGCAAGAGCCTGGACCCGGAGTTCGATGTGGTCACCGTGGCCAGGCCCTTCGTGGAGCGGGTGCGCCTGGGGCGCCTGCGGGAGTGGGTGGACCAGGACAAGATCTTCGAGCTGGCGGAGGATACCGGCCGCCTGGCCCGAGCCCTTCCGTACGATACCTACGAGATCCTGAAGAAGCTGCGCTCCGGCAGGCTCAAGCTCACCTTCGACATCGAGGACTTTGATCAGCGGATCCGGGAGGTGGACCGCTCGGTCAACCGCCTGTCCTTCGCGGTGGTGATCGCCGGGCTCCTGGTCGGCTCCTCGTTCTTTCTCCGGGGCGCGGCCCAGCCGGTCCTGTTCGGCATGCCCATCCTGGGAGTGGCGGGCTTCAGCATCGCCGTGATCCTGGGCGTCTGGTTTCTGTTCGGGATCATCCGTTCGGGGCGCCTGTAGAGAGCTGCCGCGGTCGCTTGCTCGCCCACGGAAGCCGGCTCCCCGCATCGGCGGGGACCCGTCTCAGCGGCCCTCCAGCCCTGCCAGCCAGCCGACCAGGCGATCCCTGCGCTCCTCGATCCGCTGCGATTCCTCCAGGATCTCCTGGACGAAAGCGCTGTCCTCCGGCCGGCCGCGCACGGCGTCGAAGTCCAGGTCCCGCTCCTCCGCTGATCCATCGATCCCGTAGCCGATCCGAGAGTGCTCATCGAATTCCTTGCCGGCATCGCCGGCGAGCATGCTGTTCAGTTTGAGGGCCGCGGCGCTGCCGTCCTGGATCACCCGAGCCAGCTCCTGCGCTCCGGCTGTCTGCAGACGGATTCCCCACCGCTCCTCCACACGGGGCCCACACCATGCCCATTCCGCGACGGGGTACCTTTCGTGCAGCTCCTGAAAGCGGCGATGGAGCCCCTCGAGGTTTCGGATATCCCCGCCTGACACCGCCGCCGCCAGCTCCTCGACTTCCCGGTCCGGAGCCAGCAGGCCGGCCAGGTCCCGCCACGGCCCATCCCCGGCGCGCTGGTCCGCGGGCCCCGCCGAACCCTCTGCAGGCGGTGCCAGGGCCCGGTGGACCCCCGGCATGTCCCCCCGCCCGCACAGCGGCTCCAGGCGCGCCGCCAGCCGGTCGCTCAGGTACGCGTCGACGGCCATGTCGTAGTAGCGCACGGTGGTCCTGAGCATCAGGCGGCGAATCTGGACCCCTTTGTACAGAACCGTGCCCTGGTCCTTCGAGCTCTTCTCGGCAAGACCCTGCAGCACCGCTCGGCCGCGCATCATCCGGCCCACAATGTAGGGATTGAAGAGCTCGAAGTGAACGCGATCCAGCTTGTCCGGCCCCTTGCGCCGGTCACGGGCGCGCCACTTGTCCGCGTCGCGACGGGTTCCCATGTTCAGCAGATTCACCGCGGGAGTGAGCACGCTGGCTTCCTGCTTGTCCGCGAGATTGGAGAACGGGAACTCGCTGGTGTCGAGGCTGCCGCCGTGCTTGCCCGTTACCGTGGTAAACGGGCCCACCCGTGCCGGCCAGGCCAGGTAGGCGAATGATCCCGTCTTGACGCCGCGCTCGAGAATGCCCTGGTGGACCGGGCCGAGCTTGTACATGTGATTGCTCTGGTTGGTCCCGCTCCCGGCATTGAAAAAGGAGATGCAGGCGGCGATCAGCAGGGTGGAGCGGTGATGGGTCACCGTGTAGGGACCGGCGAACAGCGAGACGGCTTCGCTGTGGAAGCCTTCGCAGTTGGCGAAGAAGGCGCAATTCTCGGCGGAGAACTGCCTGCCCAGCCGTACGCCCTGCCCCACGAAGCAGCGCTCCAGGATGGTTCCGCTGTCCACGGAGGATCCCGAAAGCAGGATGAACCCCCGGGCGATGACTCCGGGGCCGACCCGAGTCGGGGCCTCGGGGTGGCTGGCGATGGTGCCCTCCTCGAGCTCCAGGGCACCTTGGACGGTTGCAGCCGGACCGACAGCCAGATTGAGCAGGCGTCCGCTCTCCAATATGCGGCTACCCCGCTGGATCCGCCCTCGAGCCGATCGCTTGCTCCCGGCGTACTCCTCAATCAGCGCTTCCAGGGCCCGAACGAGCTTCGGGTCGTGACGGTACATCACCAGCAGATAGGCGACCTGCGCGGAGAGCCGGTCACAGATCGGCAGCTCCCGGCCTCCGGACTCGTTCAGGATGGCGAGCCGCGTGCCATTGCCAAAACAACTCTCGCCCTCGACGGCCAGGGTCCTCACGTTCCGGACCGCCACCCCCTCCTCGAGGTCGTAGTTGGCCAGAGTGCCGACGTCATCGATCAGGACATCGTCGCCGAAGCTGCAGTTGTGAATCCTGCTGCGGTGCAACCCGCAGGGCTCCTCCACCCCTCCGGGCAGGACGCTGCGGCCGCTCTGGCGGCCGATGGAGACGCTGCCGCTGAACGCCACCTCCCGAATCCGCTCCGGCTCGAAGGGGTCGCTCACCCTGACGGTCCGCCAGTCCGCGGCCCGACAGCCCTGCCGCTCGAGGGCGGCGATTTCGCCCTGCGTGAGGGGGCGGGCGCTCATGGGTCCAGGTGCAGCTCGGGGAGGGTCCTGATGCTTTCCTGCTCGATGTCCTTGAAGTAGCGGACCGTCCCGACCTTCAGCTCCTCGGTCGCCTCTTCGTCACAACAGATCATGGCTTTCCTGTGGAGCTGCAGCATCGATACGGTCCAGGCGTGGTTGACCCCTTCCTCGACCACCTTCTGGAGCGCGCGGGCCTTGCCGTGGCCGCTCACGAGAACCAGGATCTCCCGGGCATCCATCACGGTCCCGACTCCGACGGTCAGGGCGGTCTTGGGCACCCTGGAGACGTCGCCGTCGAAGAAGCGGGAGTTGGCAAGGCGGGTGTCGTAGGTCAGGGTCTTGATCCGGGTGCGGGAGGAAAGCGACGAGTAGGGCTCGTTGAAGGCGACGTGTCCGTCCGGACCGATCCCGCCGACGAACAGCTCGATACCTCCAAGCTCCTCGATCCTGCGTTCGTAGGCCTCGCACTCCTTCTCGAGATCCGCCGCGTTGCCGTCGAGGATGTTGATGTTCCCGGCGGAGATATCGACGTGGCTGAACAGGTGGTGATGCATAAAGTAGTGGTAGCTCTGGGGATGGTCCTCCGGCAGGCCGACGTACTCGTCCATGTTGAAGCTCACCACGTTGGCGAAGGAGACTTTGCCGTGGCGGTTCAGATCCGCAAGGTGCTCGTACATCCCGATCGGCGAGGATCCGGTTGGAAGGCCCAGCACGAAAGGCCTTTCCTTGGTTGGTTTGAAGCGGTTGATCCTGCCGGCGACGTAGTGCGCCGCCCACTTGCTCAGGGCCGCGTAACTGTCCAGGATGATGACGCGCATGGGTTTTTCCTCCTCTTTCAGATTCCGAGCACGACCCGGGCGTCCGCTACCGCGCAGCCTTGTCCCTGATCCCGCACGATCAGAGGATTGATGTCCAGCTCGGCGATTTCTTCGCACTCCTGCGCGAGCTGACAGAGCCGCCGGATGCAGATCAAGACGCTTTCCACATCCCGCTCCTGCCGGCCCCGCGCGCCGGCGAGAAGCGGGTACAGCCGCAGCTCCTCCAGCATGGAACGGGCCTCGGCCGCGTCAAAGGGAACCATCCGCATGGCGATGTCCCTCAAGAGCTCGACGAACAGGCCTCCGAACCCGCACAGGATCGCGGGCCCGAAGGAGGGGTCTTTCCGGACGCCCAGGATGAGCTCCTCGCCGCCGCCACCCATGTGCTGCACCAGCACGCCCTCCGGCTCTGCGCCGGGAACCGAACGGGCGACGTTGGCGAGAATCGAGCGGTAGCCGCGCTGCACCTCCTCCGGCGTGCCCACCCCGAGGATCACGCCACCGGCATCACTCTTATGGACCACCGCTTCCGAGGCGACCTTGAGCGCCACAGGGAAACCGATCTTCCCCGCCAGCTCCGCGGCGTCTTCCGCCGAGGTGGCGAGCCCGTAGTCGAGCACGGGGAGCCCGCAGGCCTCCACAAGCCGCAGGGCAACGTCGACCCCGAGCTGGCGCCTGCCCTGCTCCGACGCCTGGCGGACGAGGCCTCGCACCTCCTCGATTCGCAAATCGTCGAAGCGTTCGATCTTCCCCATTCTGCGCGACCGCAGCCGACCGAAGAGGCAGGCCCTGGAGAACGCCTCACACATCTCCTCCGGCAGGCTGTAGTGGGGGATATGCATGCGCTGAAGGACCTCGACCCCCTCGGCCACGTCCGCCTCGCCCATGAACGACGCATACAGCGGCTTGGCGTGGCGGCGGGAGATCGTGCAGATCTCTTCGGCGATGGAACGGATGTCGGTCATGGATTGCGGGGTGAGAATCACCAGCGCCCCGTCCACCCCTGGGTCTCCCAGCACCGAGGAAAGGGCCACGCTGTAGCGGTCCTTCTTGGCGTCTCCGATGATATCCACCGGGTTCTTCAAATTGGCCGTATGCGGAAGGCTCTTGCGGAGGGTCTCCGTGGTCGCCTCTGACAGGGCGGCCAGGGCCAATCCTTCCTGCACCGCCCGGTCGGTGGCCAGAACCCCCGGGCCGCCGGCGTTGGTGACGATGGCCACCCGATTGCCGGCGGGCAGTGGTTGGTAGGTCATGGCGATGGCGTAGTTGAACATGTCCTCGATCGTGTCGCAGCGGATGATCCCCGCCTGGCGGAAGGCAGCGTCGCACACCTCGTCACTCCCGGCCAGGGAGCCGGTGTGGGAAGCAGCCGCCGAGGCCCCCGGCCGGGTCCGTCCGGACTTGAGGATCAGCACCGGCTTGCCTGCGTCCGTTATCACGGATCGGGCGGTCTCCATGAGAGCGGCTCCCTCGGCGATCTCCTCCAGGTACAGCAGGATCACACGGGTCTTGGGGTCGTCCTTCAGGTAGCGCAGGAGGTCGATCTCGGTCACGTCGGCCTTGTTTCCGAGGCTGACGAACTTGGAGAAGCCGATGTTCCTGGCCTGGGCATAGTCGAGCACGGCCGTGCACAAGGCCCCGCTTTGGGAAAGGAACGCGATATCCCCTTCGGCAGGCATCTGCCGAGCAAAGGACGCATTGAAGCTGCACTCCGGGTCGGTGTTGATCACGCCGAGGCAGTTCGGGCCGATGAAGGAGACCCCATACCTCTCGGCGATTCTCCTGACCTCCTCTTCCCGCTCCAGCCCGGCTTTTCCGATCTCCCGGAATCCGGCGGAGATGATGATCGCCGACTGGATCCCCTTCTGACCGATCTGTTCCATGGCCAGGTGGGCGACCGTGCTGGGAAAGACCACCACCGCCATGTCGATCTCATCCGGGATGTCGATCACGTACTTGTAGGCCTTGACGGCGGCGATGGACTTGTCGCGCGGGCTGACGGGGAACACCGTACCCTGAAACCCGTCTCTCAGAATGCTGTAGAAGATGTCGAAGGGGACCGTGCCTCTCCCCCGATTGGCCCCGACCACGGCCACAGACCTGGGATACAGGATTCCGTGAATCTGTTCCCGGCTCTTCCGTCTGGCGTGCATGCAGGAGTTACTCTCCGCCCCCCAGGAGCTTCTGGATGAACTCCACCGCTCCGTCCACGGTCTGCACTCCGAGCGCCTCGGCTTCGTCCATCTGGACGGCGAACTCCTCCTCGAAGGCGGCAACGAGCTCCAGGCTCTGGATGGAGTCGGCCCCCAAGTCGAAGACAAAGTTGGCCTCCGCCGGGATGTCCTCCTCCCTCATCTCGAGCACCGCGGCAATCACTTTGCGCACCCGGGCAGCGACCTCGGCTCGTTCCATGGCTGCCTCCCCTGGTTACCTCCGCTCCCCGTCTTCAATTCTGCCCCAATCCTCCCCAATCTGCAAGCTCAGGGCCGCCACCCGTTTGCCGAGGGCCACCACCCGCTCGATGTCCCCGGTGGGGGGCAGGATGTCGCCAACGTTCACGATGACCCGCCCGGCGAAGGCCCGCACGATCCGCTCCCCAAAGGCGGCGATCTCCTCCGGGGGGACCCCCGTCGTGAACAGGCTGGCGGGCACCCCGCAGTAGGAGCGCATGGGGTTGGACCCCCCCACGGGGGGCTCGGGACGCTCGGCGGCGGCCAGGGCCGCGGCCAGCTCCTCCACCTCGTAGTTGAACATGGGCGCCGGGGTGCAGCCGTCCAGGAGGTCGAAGCCGGTCTCCCCAATGAAGGGCAGGAATCCCCTGAAGTTCCCGTCCAGATGAGTGGAGGCATACTTGCCTGCCCTGTGGATCAGCTCGCAGGCCTTGCGGTAGTACGGGACGCAGTAGCGCCGGTACCAGGGCGGGGAGATCAGGTTTTCGTCCGCGTGGTCCGAGAGGATGACGATGCTCCCCGGAGACCGGCAGGCCAGCTCCAGGAAGGCCAGGTCGAACTGCTCTTGGAACGCCATGAACTCCAGGACGGCCGCTTCGTGGTCGTGGAGGGCGTAGGTCACCCCCTCGAAGCCCATGTATTCGTGCACGAGCTTGCCGAAGGGGGAGCGGAACACCACGATGTCGCAGACCCCGAAGCCCTCGGTCTCCGCCAGAAAGCGCTCCACCCGGTCGAAGCGCGGCACCACCTCCGTGTTCTCCACGATCGAGCGCACGATCCCCAGGTCCGCGAGCTCCCGGACCATGTGCCCGTATTCGCTCCAGGTGCCCTCCGCGTCCAGCTTGTACGTGCGCACGAGCTCCCCCTTGGGGGTGCGCCAGGTAATGGTGCGGTGACTGCCCGGTTGCCCTTGCGTCTCGACCCGCTTTTCCACCCCGCCGTGGTAGCGCTCCTCGTACCAGTCGTACATGTGCACAGGCAGGCCCCAGTCGAGCTCCCGGTAGAAATCGAGGAAGGACCAGCCGGAGTACCGCCCTGCAAGCCAGCTCGGCTGCCGGTGCAGCGGGCTGTCGTCGGGGATGTACTGCCCCGGGAAATAGGGCTGCTCGGTCCCCACCCCCAGGCGGCTGGCCTGGTACCAGGTGGTGATGTCGGGAAAGAAGGGAGCCCGGTCCACGGACTCTCCCTTCAGGATCCGGAAGAAACGCTGGCGGTGCGTCACCTCAGATGAACGGCCTGGCCGGTCTTGTAGGACTCCACCGCGGCAAAGCAGATCTTGAGGCTGTTGACCGCGTCCTCCAGATGGTCGGACAGGTCGATGTCCTCGGTGATGGCCCGGTACAGGACCTCCTGCTCCCGCTTGCACAGCTCGTCGTGGTCCGGTTCGTCTTCGATGTCGATGATCTGGTCCGCCTTGGCCTGCCTGCCTTCCGCATCGGTTTCGCTGGAGTGCAGGATGATCGAGTTCACGGTCACATGCTTCGAGACGTCCGAGGGGTCCACCCCCGCCAGGTCCTTCTCGATGCTCACGCACCCCTTGGGACCGATCACGTCCTTGACGAAAAACGCCACCTTGCTCATCATAGGACCCCAGCCCACCTCGTACCAGCCCACCGAACCGTCGTCGAACACGACCTGCAGGGCCCCGTAGTTGTGCTTGTCCGGGTCGATCTCCTCGCTGACCCGGGCCGCGATCCCCTGGACGATCTTGGGCTTGGAGCGGGTCATCTGGCACATGACGTCCACGTAGTGCACGCCGCAGTCCACCAGGGGGGGCATGTTGGCAATAAAGGTCTTGTGCACCTCCCACTCGTGGGCGTAGCTCTGCTGGTTCAGGTTCATGCGCATGATCAGCGGCTTGCCCAGGGTCTGGGCGAGCTCGATGAACTTGACCCAGGCCGGGTGCACCCGGAGGATGTAGCCGATCACCAGCTTGCGCCCGGTTTCCCCCACGACCCGGGCCACCTCCTCCGCCTCCTCCACGGTGCGGGCCATGGGCTTCTCCATGAAGACGTGGCAGCCCTGACGCATGGCATGGATCGAGAACTCCGCGTGGGTGTTGGGATAGGTATTGATCGACACCACCTCGGGCCTGGTTTCCGCCATGGCCTGGTAGTAGTCCGTGTAGACCGGCACTCCGATCCCCAGCTTGCCGGCGAGCTTCCGGGCCCGCTCCACATTTCCGGCCACCACGAAGCCGGCGATCTCGTACCCGGGCAGCTCGGCGTAGCCCTTGGCGTGGGAGGCACCCATGCCGCCGACGCCGACCACCAGGACCTTCAACTTCTCGCTCATCTCGTTCCTCCGCTCCCTATCGGGAGAGCTGCCCCGCCACGTCCAGGGGCAGGTCGTGGATCAGAGCGTCGTTGGGGTTGATGAAGCGGTTGCCCTCCAGGGCCAGTCCCGCCTCGGCCCCTTCCCGGACCGCAGCATGAAGGTTCCTGGGCTTGACCGAGTCGCCGACGTTCACGACCTTCAAGCCCGCCTTCTTGATCTCCTCCAGCAGCCCGGTGTTCGGCCGGGTCCAGCAGGTCACCACGTTGTCACAGGGAATCACGGTCTTGTGGAAGTCCTTGTCGATCAGAACCACCTCCCCTGGCAGGATCTCGTCGATGGTCGTGCTCTCGTACACCGTGACCGGGTGCTTGAACATCTTGGA
>JAFGFV010000209.1 GCA_016930895.1 Spirochaetales bacterium
GACCGACGCCGAGCTGGTGCTGGACACCACGGACATGACCCCGGAGGAAGCGGCGCAGCGCATCGTCCTGCACCTGGAAAAGGCGGGGTATTTCGGGGCCCGATAGCTGCGCACGGGCGATGCAGACGGGAACCCCGCGCGTCGGCCTCGGCCTTCGAGTCGGGGAGAAGCTCCCAAGCCCTCTCCCCGACTCCCTCAGGTTTCCAGCGGCGCGGTGGAGACAACGGGGAAGAACTGCGCCTCCATGAACACTTCCTGGAAGTCTTTGCGGGCCGACAGCTCCACGTACTCCACGCTCGTGGATATCTCGGAGGCCTCTCGTCTCAGCCGCTTGTCCAGCAGGACCATCCGGGCCCCCTCCCCGGCCGCGTTCCCGATGAAGCGGATCTTTTCCGTCGGCACCTCCGGGAGCAGCCCCACCCGCTTGGCTTGTTCCCGCCGGATGTAGTTGCCGAAGGCTCCGGCGAGCAGGATCTCGACGATGTCCTCGTCGCCTACCCCTAGCTCCTTCTTGAGGATCGCGTATCCCGCCCTGATCGCGGACTTGGCCAGCTGCAGCTCCCGGACATCCCGGCGGGTCAACAGGATGTCTTCGCCGGTCCGGGAGTCCTCCCCCCTGACCAGAACGAAACAGGGGCCGTGCTGCTCGTGCACGATGAACCTGTCCCTGAGCTCCACGGGCATCCCCGCGGAGAGCTCCTCCGAGCCGAGCAGCTTCCCGCTCTCCGAGATGCCGCCGATCTCCAGGAGCTCGGCCACGACGTCGATCAGCCCCGATCCGCAGATTCCCACGGGCTTTCCATTCCCGATGGTGTTCACCACCACCTCGGGACCGCTGATCTGGACCTTTTCGATCGCCCCGTCGCTAGCCCGCATCCCGTGCAGGATCCGCGCTCCTTCGAAAGCCGGCCCGGCGGCGGTCGAGCAGGCCAAGAGCCGCTCTCTGCTGCCCATGACCAGCTCCCCGTTCGTTCCGACGTCCACGGCGAAGCGCAGTTCCTCGCTCTGGTGGATCCCCGAAGCGAGGATGACCCCCACCGTGTCCCCCCCGACGAAGGCGGCAATGTTGGGCAGGGTGTACACCCTGCCGCAGGGATTGATGTCGATGCCCAGCTCGGACGCCCTGCAGTCCATGCTCGACCGCAGCACGTTGACGTAGGGGCTCACGGCGATGTAGCGGGGGTCGAGCTCCAGCAGAAGGTGGTTCATGGTCGTGTTGCCGGCGGCGGTGACCTCGTAAATGAACCGCCTCGGGGCTCCGGCCTCCCGCTCCAGCTCCCCAATGATGTCATTGAGGCAGGCCACGATCCGCTGGTTCAGCTCCTCGAGCCCCTTTTCGTTGAACTGGGCGTGCTGGATTCGGCTTACCACGTCTTCGCCGAAGCTGGTTTGCGGGTTGGAGCGGGAGGCGACCCCGAGCTGTTCCCCCGTGTTCAGATCCAGCAGGTACCCCACGACCGTGGTGGTCCCGATGTCAAACGCCACCCCGTAGTTGCGCTCGGATGTGTCCCCTGCCTCCACGGCCACGACGGCCTCATCGCTGAACGCGACGGTAAAGGCGAACTCCTGCTCCCTCATGGCCTGAGGCAGTGTCCGCAGCGCATCGACGCCGATCTCGGGCTGGTCGACGACGTTCTGCAGAGCCCGCCTTAGCCTGTCCAGATCCGAGCTCTGGTCCTCCAAGGAGGGCTCCGGGGTCTTGATGAAGAGCTTGCGGATGTTCGGAGAAAGCTCGAGCCGTCGCCCCTGAGTCGCTTGCGTGAGGATCTGCTGCTCATAGACCCGGCTGGAAGGGGGTATCTCCACGACCATGTCCCCCATGACCCGAGTCCTGCAGGCCAGCACCGTTCCCCGGGCAATCTGCTCCGGCCCGATGAAGCGTTCCGAGCCGCTCTGCTCGTACGCGCCCTGCATGATGTTGACCACGCAGCTTCCGCACACCCCCATGCCCCCGCACTCGGACTTGATGGCGACACCGGCCCTTTTCGCCGTCTCGAATACCGTGGTGCCTTCCGGGACCTGCGCGCTCTTCCCGTCCGGTTCAAAGGTTACGCGGAAGCTCTTCTGCTGCACGGCCGTGCTCCTTATCGTGGTTGTCCGGAGTCTTTGCGAACGCACCGTTCACCCCTCGGAATGAGCGGCAAAGAAACAGAAAACCTTGCGGACGCGGTCGGAGACCGGTTCAAGCCGGTGCCCCGGCGGGATGCCTTCCCGTCGGGGCACCGGGTATCACTTCTTGCCTTCGGGGGGTTCCGCCTCCAGCTCATCCAGACGTTTTCGCAAGGACGCGAGCTGGTTCTCGAAGAACTGCACCTGCGTCTCCAAGCCCTGCTTCTGCTGGTCCGCCGAATATGCAGGGGCATACGGGTAGGCGCCGTAGGGCACGCCCCAGGCACCGGCTGCGGGGCCGTAGCCCCAGAAACGGCCCCGGCCCCAGCCGCGACCCCAACCCCCGCCCCGACCCCGGCCCCAGCCGAACCCCAGGCCGAGCCGACCGCCGTACGCATTCGCGTACCCCGGCATGTTGAAACCGGCGCAGTAGCCGGCCGCCCTGCCGGTCATCGGTCCCATCCCTGCGGGACCCGTTCCATCACCTAGTGGCATAGCTTCTCACCTCCTATATGAGCATATCAATCACCGCGGCCCATCGCCGCTGCGTTTTCAAGCATATGCTCATAATCAGTATAGCCTTCCTCCGCCCCATCGTCAACGTGGTTGCCCTGGCGGACGTTGCCGCGATCGCAAAAATCGTGGACAATGTGGCAGGAGCTCGAGTGCAGTCCTGAAGCGAGCTTCCAGGGGAGGAAGTGTAATGTTGCGTACAGCCGACCTTAGGATCACCACGCTGAGCGAAAACACCTCGTCGGGCAGAAGCCTGCTGGGGGAATGGGGCCTGAGCATGCTGCTCGAGGCCAACGGACACCGACTTCTGCTGGACACCGGCGCCAGTGATTCCATCATCCGCAACCTGGACACGCTCCGGGTGGACCTCGCCGGGCTCGAGGCCATCGTGTTGAGCCACGGCCATTACGACCACACGGGTGGCCTGCCGGCCGTGCTGACCCGGGCGGGAGCGAAAGAGCTGCCGGTGGTGGCCCACCCCGAGATGTGGGGACTCAAGTACTCGAAAAGCCGGAAGACTGGGGAGCATCGCTACGCGGGCATTCCCTTTGCCCGCGAGGAGCTCGAGCGCCTTGGGGCCAGCTTCCGGCTAACGAGCGCGCCGACTTGGTTCGGGGAGGACATCGCGGCCAGCGGAGAAGAATCCATGAGCACCGAGTTCGAAGCCGTGGCCTCCAATCTCGTGCTCAGGAGCGAAAACGGCTTCGTCCAAGACCCGATGAGCGACGACCAGTCCCTGTACGTCCGCACCGACGAGGGGCTGGTGGTGCTGCTCGGCTGCGCTCACCGGGGCGTAGTCAACATCGTGCGCCACGCCTGCGAGCTCATGGGCACAGAGCAAGTTCACATGGTCCTCGGAGGCACCCACCTCTACGGGGCCTCCGAGGAGCAGCTGGTGCGGACCATCGAAGCGCTGAAACAGATGAAGGTTCGATGGCTGGGGGTATCGCACTGCACGGGCCTGAAGGCGGCGGCGCGTCTGGCTGCCGAGTTCGGCGACCGGTTCTTCTTCAACAACGCCGGGACCGTGATCCGCTTTCCCTTTTCCGGCCCCTCGTGAGGCACGAGGAATAGGCACAGCCGTCGAGGTTGCGCCATCCTTCGGCCGGAATCCGCGGGCCGTGCACCGCTCCCGCCAATGGAAAACGGCGCGTCATCCGCAGCCTGACAGCCTTTGGGGCTGTACCTGAGAAGAGGCCGCGCCAACCGCGCCGCTTTCCCGGTGGGGGCCTTTGCCCCTACCCGTCACGTCTATCTTTAGCAGGGGCAGGACTCGAACCTGCGACCTCCGGGTTATGAGCGGAGCCCGCCCATATGCCGGAGCATTCCGTGTTGTGTCTTACTGTAGCAGAGTGAAGCACTTACGTCAAGGGGCAATTCGCAGAATGTCGCACGTTGTGTCGTGTTGTGGCACTATATGTCTATTTTCTCAGACAGTTTCCGCCCCCACGCTCACCTCCGGGGGCAGAAGCCCGACGCCCGAACCGCCAAGAGTCACCCAAAACCGCGCCATTGTCAGGTCGGAAATGTCGGAAAAGAAAGGCCCCCAGGATCGACGACCCCGGGGGCCAGTGCCGCTGTTCTCGGGTCCCGCCGCGGCGCACGGGCTACCCACCGAGAGGCCGTTCGGGGCCGAGCACCGGGCCCCATGAGCCGGTGGACCGACCGGCAACGTGAACCCCGGGGCGCCTTCGCCGACGGCGGGC
>JAFGFV010000210.1 GCA_016930895.1 Spirochaetales bacterium
CCAGGGCACACCTCCGGTTCGTCTGCACACCACCCTAAGCCCTGACCCGCCGGGCGTCAAGCAATCCGGCAGGGCGGGGCGCCGGCCCTGATCAAATCGCCGGACTTGCACTATACTGGGAGCGGAATCGACGCGCAAAAGGAGCCCGACCATGAAGCGGCAGCCCATCGACATCTCCCGACTGAGCCTGGCGGCGTTTCGCAGCTGGGACCAGGAGTGGTTCCTGCTCACTGCCGGGGACTTCGAGGCCGGGAGGTACAACAGCATGACCGTGGGCTGGGGGGGCTTCGGGGTGATGTGGAAAAAGCCCATGGCCCTGGTGGTGGTGCGCCCGACCCGCCACACCCGGGGCTTCATGGACGAGTATCCGGATTTCACCCTGTGCGGCTTCGGCTCCGGCCAGCGGGAGGCCCTGGAGTACTGCGGCAATCACTCGGGACGGGAGGTCGACAAGATCGCCCGCTGCGGGCTGACCCCGGTGGCTTCGAGCACGGTACGCGCCCCCGGCTTGGAGGAGGCGGAGCTCATCGTGGAGTGCCGGCAGATGTACCGGCAGGACTTCGATCCCGCCCTGTTTCTGGCGGATTTCATCACGGGCAACTACCCGGACAGGGACTACCACCGGATGTATCTGGGAGAGGTGCTGGCGGTATCCGGTATCTCGCGCTACCGGGGCTCCCCGTGAGCGCCCGGGAACGAGAGCCGGGGGCCCCGAGAGCTTCGGGAGCCGCGGGAGCGCCGGAAACCGCCGGAGCGCCCGGCTTCGCCGGCTACCGCTGCTCGGTCTGCGGCAGCGAGCACGGCCCGGAGGAGCCGTTGTACCTGTGCCCCAGGGACCAGGGCTGCCTCGAGGTGGTGCTGGACTACTCCCGCATCCGCCGCCGGATCCGGCAGCAGGACCTCCTGTGGGGGGAGCCCTCCCAGTGGCGCTTCCTGCCCCTGCTGCCCGTGGGTGACCCGGGGGGAGAGGGGACCCCCCTGCGGCGGGTGGGCCACACCCCGGTCTACCGCCTGCCCGCGCTCGAGAGGGCCTTGGGGAGCGAGCAGGTGTGGCTGAAAGACGAGGGGGCCAACCCTACCGCCTCCCTCAAGGACCGCGCCAGTGCCCTGGTGGTGGCCCGCGCCCGGGAGCTCGGGGCCACGACGGTCGTGACGGCCTCCACCGGGAACGCCGGAGCCGCCCTGGCGGGCATGGCGGCGGCGGTCGAGCAGCCCGCGGTGGTGTTCGCCCCCAAGGGCGCGCCGCCCGCCAAGATCGCCCAGATGCTGGTCTTCGGCGCCCGGGTGATCCTGGTGGACGGGTCCTACGACCAGGCCGTGGAGCTGTCTCGCCAGGCCGCCCAGGAGCTGGGCTGGTACTGCCGGAACACGGGATACAACCCCTTTACCGCCGAGGGTAAGAAGACCGCGGCCTTCGAGGTCTGGAGCTCCCTGGTAAAGGGCAAGATCCGGACCCACCACTCCCGGCCGCTGTCGGTGTTCGTATCCGTGGGGGACGGGAACATCATCGCGGGCCTGCACAAGGGCTTCCGGGACCTGGAGGCCCTGGGCTGGCTCGCGGCCATGCCCCGCCTGTACGGGGTCCAGGCGGAGGGCTCGGCCGCGGTGGCCCGGGCCTTTCGCAGCGGGAGCTCAAGCATCGAGGCGGTGCAGGCCCGGACCCTGGCCGACAGCATCTCGGTGGACCGGCCGGCCGACGGCCTGCGGGCCCTGCGGGCGGCGACCGAAACCGGGGGTGCCTATCTCACCGTCTCGGACCGCCAGATCCTGGAGGCGATCGCGACCCTGGGGGCAGCGGGGATCTTTGCCGAGCCGGCGGCGGCCGCCGCCTTCGCCGGGGCGCTCCAGGCGCGCCAGGATGGCACACTGCACTCCGCAGATCCGGTGCTGATCCTCATCACAGGAAGCGGTCTCAAGGATGTGGCCGCCGCCCAGGCCTGCGTGACCGCGGCCCCGGTGATCGAACCGAGCCTGTCGGCCCTGAAGCGATTGATCGGGGCATGAGTTCTCGTCTACAATGCCTTCCGATACACGGGAAGACCGCTTCCCCGAGGAGCACCGGATGCCCGAGCCGCCTGCCGCGTCCAAGCGCCGGAAACCCACTGCCGGCCTGCCGGGACGGCGCCTGACTCCCTCCACCAACGCCCTGCTCGGGGTCGACGTGGAGGCCCTCAAGGAGTCCTTCGTCCACAACCTGGAGTTCGCCCTGGCCAAGGACGAGTACAGCGCCACGGCCCTGGACAACTACAAGAGCCTGGCCCTGACGGTGCGGGACCGGCTGTTCGAGCGCTGGATCGAGACCCAGCAGGCCTACTACCGGGTCGACGCCAAGCGGGTCTACTACCTGTCCCTCGAGTTCCTGATCGGCCGCACCCTGGGCAACGCCGTGCTCAACCTGGGACTGGAGGAGAACCTCCGCAAGGCCATGGAAGAGCTCGGCTACGACATGGAGGACCTCGAGCAGCGGGAGTTCGACGCCGGTCTGGGCAACGGCGGCCTGGGACGCCTGGCGGCCTGCTTCCTGGATTCCATGGCCACCCTCGCGCTGCCGGCCTACGGGTACGGCATCCGCTACGAGTACGGCATCTTCTACCAGCGGATCCGGGCGGGCGCCCAGGTCGAGACCCCGGACAGCTGGCTGCGGTACGGAAACCCCTGGGAGATCGAGCGCCCGGAGTTTCTGTATCCAGTGCGCTTCTACGGTCAGGTCAACCAGTGGATCGACGGGGAGGGGCGGCTGCGGATGGACTGGACGGACACCCAGGAAATCATGGCCATGGCCTACGACACCCCCGTGCCGGGCTACCGCAACGACACCGTCAACAACATGCGGCTGTGGGCGGCCAAGTCCACCCGGGAGTTCGACCTGGACTACTTCAACCACGGGGATTACGAGAAGGCCGTGTCGGACAAGGCTCACTCCGAGACGATCTCCAAGGTCCTGTACCCCAACGACAACGTGTTCGAGGGCCGGGAGCTGCGCCTCAAGCAGGAGTACTTCTTCGTCTCGGCCACGCTGCAGGACATCCTGAGACGCTACCGCAAGACCCATCCCGAGGGATTGGACCGCTTCGGCGAGGCCGTGGCGATCCAGCTCAACGACACGCACCCGGCCGTGGGCATTCCCGAGCTGATGCGCCTGCTGGTCGACGAGGAAGGGATGCCGTGGAAAGAGGCCTGGCAGATCACGGTGGCCACCTTCGCCTACACCAACCACACCATCCTGCCCGAGGCCCTGGAGAAGTGGCCCATCAGCCTGTTCGGCTACGTCCTGCCGCGGCACCTGCAGATCGTCTACGAGATCAACCGGCGTTTCCTGGAGGAGCTGGAGAGGCTCTACCCCGGCGACGGCGAGCGCAAGGCGCGGATGTCGATCATCGAGGAGGGACCCGAGAAGAAGGTGCGCATGGCCCAGCTCGCCATCGTGGGCAGCCATTCGGTCAACGGGGTGAGCGCCCTGCATTCGCGGCTCCTGCGGGAGGAGATCTTCCGGGAGTTCTACGAGCTGTGGCCGGAGCGCTTCAACAACAAGACCAACGGCATCACCCCTCGGCGCTGGCTCAGGCTGTGCAACCCTCCCCTGGCCGCGCTGATCACCGGGCGCCTGGGCGAGGGCTGGGTGACGGACCTGCAAGAGCTGCACGGGCTGACCGCCCTGGCCGACGACCCCGAGTTCCAGGCGCGCTGGCGGGAGGCCAAGCGGGCGAACAAGCTCCGGCTGGCCGAGTGCATCCGCCGCAGCTGCGGCATCGAGGTCGATCCGCAGTCCCTGTTCGACTGCCAGGTCAAGCGGATCCACGAGTACAAACGCCAGCTTCTGAACCTCCTGCACGTGATCTCCCTGTACCTGCGGATCCGGGACGGGGGGGAGGTGCTGCCGCGGACCGTGATCTTCGCCGGCAAGGCAGCGCCGGGTTACGCCATGGCCAAGCTGGTCATCCGGCTCATCCACGGGGTGGCGGAGGCGGTGAACAACGATCCTGCCGCCGCCGGGCACCTCAAGGTGGTGTTCCTGCCCAACTACGGGGTTTCCCTGGCCGAGATCATCATCCCGGCCGCGGAGCTCTCCGAGCAGATCTCCACCGCGGGCACCGAGGCCTCGGGGACCGGGAACATGAAGTTCGCCTTGAACGGGGCCCTGACCATCGGCACCCTGGACGGTGCCAACGTGGAGATGCGGGAGGAGGTGGGCGAGGAGAACATCTTCGTCTTCGGCCTGAGCGCCGAGGAGGTGGCCCGCCGCCGTGCCGGGGGTTACGATCCGCGGCGGCTCCTCGAGTCGCAGCCCGAGCTACGCCGCATCCTGGAGATGATCGGCTCGGAGAGCTTCTCGTCGGGGCAGCCGGGGCTGTTCGCCCCCATCCTGCGGAGCCTTCTCGAGGGGGGGGACCCGTACATGCTGGTGGCGGATTTCGAGGCCTACCGCGGCTGCCAGGAGCGCGTGGCCCAGACGTACAGGAACCCGGAGCTTTGGACGCGGATGTCGATCCTGAACGTGGCGGGGATGGGCCGATTCTCCAGCGACCGGACCGTGGCAGAGTACGCCCGGGAGGTCTGGGGGGTCGAGCCCGTGCCGGTGGAGCTGTCCGGCCTTCCGGCCGGGTCGTGAGAGCCGCGAGGAGGAGGGAGCATGGGAAGGGCGATTCGCCGCCAGGACAATTCGTTTCTGAAGGCGCTGCTCAAGCTGATTCCGAGCGAGGTAGTCGCGGTCTTCATCTTCGTCCAGGGCATCCTGCCCGAAGCCCTGATTCCGCACCTGGTGGTGGCCGGTTTCCTGGTGGCCATCACCCCGCTGTACCTGCACTTCGCCATGGGTGTGCGCTCCCCCTGCCAGCTCGTCGTGTCCACGGTGTCCATGGCGGTGTGGATCTACGCCCTGGGGCAGGGGCCGGTGCGCTTCCTGCCTTCCCCGTACTACGAGCCCTGGTATGGGTCCGTGCTGCTGGCCCTGTGGACCCTGTTCCCGCCGATGCTGCTGTACCAGCGGCAGGGTGAGGATCCGGGGGCGCCCGAGGAGGCAAGCTCCTGAGCCGCAGGCAACGCTCCGGGGGTCCCGCCGTGCAGCCGACGCCGCGCCTGCGTCCCGCGGATCTACGCGGAATCCAGTTCTTTGCCGGCATGCCAGAGCGGGACCTGCGCCTGGTCCTGCGGGTAGCGTCGGTCCGCCGCAGGGGCAGCCAGGAGCAGATCATCCGGGAAGGAAGCAGCGCCGACAGCTTCTACATCATCCGCCGGGGCCAGGTCGCCATCACCAAGCGCTTCCAGGACGGCCAGGACATGGTGTTGGCGGTGCACGGGGAAGGGGATTTCTTCGGCGAGATGGCGCTCCTGGACGAAGGCCCCCGCTCCGCCTCGGCGGTGGCCCTCGAGCCCGCCGAGCTCCTGGAGATATCCCGGCGTGACTTCACCGTGCTGCTCCGCCGGGCCCCGCTGCTGGCGTATGCCATGATGCGGGAGCTGTCCAGCCGCCTGAGGGGCACCGGCAGCCTGCTGGTGACCCAGCTGGAGCGAAAGAACGCCCAGCTGGAGGAAGCGTACCGGGACACCCTCAGGGCCGTGGTGAACGCATTGGAGGCCCGGGACCGCTACAACCAGGGGCACACCGAGCGGGTCAACCGGATCGCCAAGGCGCTGGCCCGCAGGATGGGCCTGTCGGACGAAGAGCTGTTCGTCATCGAGATCGGCGCCCTGCTCCACGACGTGGGCAAGATCGCCGTGCCTGACGCCATCCTGAACAAGGAGGGCCCCCTGGGGGCCGGGGAGACGCTCGAGATCCGGGAACATCCCTCCAAGGGCATGCAGATCCTGGCGAATATCGCCTACCTGAAGCCGGCGATCCCCTGCGTCCTGCATCACCACGAACGCTTCGACGGCAGCGGCTACCCGGAACGGATGGCCGGCGAGGAGATCCCCCTGGCGGGCCGGATCATCGCCGTGGCCGACGCTTTCGACGCCATGACCCACGATCGCCCCTACCGCCGTGCCATGAGCTGGGAGGCGGCCGCCGCCGAGCTCGCCGCTCACTCCGGTCAGCAGTTCGACCCGGCGGTGGTGGCGGTCTTTCAGGAGCTATGGGACGGCGGCGAGCTGGCCCGCGTCCTGGAGGAGCCTCCGGCCGCTACGCCCGGGGAGCCTTCTCCTCCCTCTCCATCAGCTCCTCGATCTTGCCGATGAGCTCCACGACGTAAGCGTTCAGGTCCGTGACCTCGGCCTTGGGGATGCGGAAGCCGATCGCCCCCTCGTGTCCCCCCCCGTTCGGATAGGAGAGCTCCTGCAGAATGCGGCGCAGGTCGAAGCGCTTGTAGCGGGCGCTGCGGCGGATGCGGAACTGCACCAGGTCCGAAACCCCCGGGTCGTCGGCGTAGCAGACCAGCCCGAGGAAGCCGCTCTCGTCGGCCAGGCGGTCGGTCAGGGCCCTGGCCACGGACACGATGGTGTCGGCATCGAAGGCGGCGCAGAGCTGCCGGACGTGCTCTTCTGCGAAGACGGCGTAACCGAAGCGTTTCGTGAACTTGCGTTGCTCGTAGAAGCGGGAATAGCAGCTGTGCTCGATGTCCGACAAGCGCTGGATTTCGTCGAAGACCTGGTTCATGTTGGCCAGGTTGCCGCTGCGGTAGGTCCGGCGGCCCAGGAGCCGGTTAAAGATGGCGCTGAAGGTTCGGTAGGTGCGTCGCTCGCGCCGGGACTTGAGATAGGCCCCCATCTTGGAGTCCCCGATGATCCCGGTCAGCACGGCCAGCACGATGTTCCGGGACAGCAGGTCGTGGATCTGGAAGCGCTTGAGGATCTGCTTCTGTGCCCGCAGCCGCAGGAGCAGGTGCCCGATCAGCTCTCCCGACGAGGAGGCTTCGGTCACCAGGCGGTAGCCCGGGTCGCCGAAGTACTCGCTGTCCGCGCCCAGGTGGTGATCGATCTCGATCTTGAGGATCTCGGCACGCGCGCACAGTCCGCGGACCGCGCTGCTGGCGTCGAGCATCTGCGGCTTGGGAGTGTCGCAGGCTACGATCGTGTCCACCGGGGCCTCGATCGGGTCGCTGCCATACACCACGGCGATGGAGTTGTAGGTGCAGATGTTCACGAGGTACTGGAAATGCTCGTGGAGCGGCCGGCCCAGGTAGATGGTGGCCGGCTTGGAGAACTTGACCGCCAGCAGGGCGAAGGCGATCATGGAGGCGAGGCAGTCGTCGTCCGGGTTCTTGTGGCCGAGAATCAGGAACCCCTGGCGCTGCGCGAGCGCAGCGATGATGCTGTCGGTGATGCGGTTCTTCCGGCGGAGCGTCGGAATTGGCTGCTTCATCGCTGCGCGAAACCCTCGTTCGGTGCTGTCTACTCCAAGACTATCCACCGCACGGGCAGGGGAACGCAAGCCCATGGCGAACTTTTCTGCCGCAGGGTCCGCACTCAACGCCCCCCGGTCAGACCCGCGATCCGGGCGGCGAAGGCATCGATCTCGGAGGCACCCTCCAGGACCCCGAACTCGACCTCCATGCTCCTGCGCTCCCCGGGCTCGAGCTGCGGAAGGCGATTCTGCCGGCGCAGCTCCGCGCGGTTCAGGATGATGGTGTTGACCGGCTCGATGCCCACCACGTAGTCCACCTCCGACAGCATCTTCCACTCGTTCAGGAAAGGGAGCGTGGAGGTGTCGAAGCGAAGCGAGAGCCCCAGGCCCCCGGCCAGGGCGTGGTTGACCATGGCCGCCCACGCGTAGCCGTCCGGATCGGCGGCCATGGTGTGGAGGTAGTCCAGGTTCGGGAAGCCCACCTCCGGGTCCTGGAAGCGGTCGACCACATCCAGGCGTGAGCCGGAGACCTCGTCGTAGGGCTCCACGGCGCTCGAGCCCACCAGGAGCCCGCTCTGCGCGTCGAGGAGCGGGAAGCCTGTATTCACGTGATACAGGATGGTGAAGGGGGCAGGGCTACCCCCGTAGTTTTCCACGGTGTCGCGGATCCGTACACGCTTCGAACCCAGACGGGTGGAGATCGAACGGCTCAGGCGGAGCTTCTCGCCGAACAGAGAGGCCTCTTCCACGCAAGCGGTCACCTCGAGGAGGTATTCGTCCCCTTCCCAGCGGGACAGGTCGCAGACCCGCGAAGCCGGGAGCGCGGAGTAGCGTCCGTGCAGCCCCAGGGATACCTCTCCGTCCTGTCCCGGGTTACCGAAGTAGGTCAGCCCGCAGGTGGTGAGCAGACCCCCCGAGAAGGTCCGCAGCCACTCCATGCCCGCAGGATCGTAGAAGGCGGGGTGAGCGATGGACCCCGGGGTGTGGTACACCAGGCTCAGGCCCCGCCAGCTGAAGTCCGCGATGTCCATGCCCCGCTCGGGCAGTACGGTGAAGCGCAGGCCCCCGCCGCCCGTGTCGAACTCAATCGCCCGCACTCCCCGGGAGCGCCCGTCGGCCAGCTCCACGTGCCGCGTGCCGCCCAGCTGAGTGATGTTGCCGATCCGGCGCTCGATCTCCCGCCGGCTGAACTCGCGGTCCCCTATGCGCATCGACGTACCTCCTCGATCCGAGACCTGCGCGCGCGTGCTCACACGGTACCGGATCGGGCCCGGTTGTCAAGCGCATGCCTGCGCCGGGCATGTCTGCGCCGCGCATGCTCTTGCGGCATCTTGCCCAACGAAACGAATTTGGCCAATATGGCCGGGGCGCAAGCCCGGAACAGAAGGAGAAGGCGTGCATGAAGATCGACCTGGCGATACTGGAAGAGCAGCTCGAGCGGACCGTGCGGCGGGCCCGGGAGCGGAACATCATCGTCCCGACCTTTGCCCAGATGCTGGACCCCGGCAGGATCCCCTCCCGCATCAAGGAGGAGCTCGGCGGGATCGGGCTGTGGGACATCCATCCCCGCAACCTGTTCCGCATTACCTGGAAGAATGAGCCCGTGGAACGGGGCGGGGACTTCGGCTTCGTCAACTACCTGGAGCTCCCGCCGGAGTTCACCGGGGTGGAAGCCAGGATCATCGCCCTGGTGGGCAAGTGGTTTCCCACCGGGGCGCACAAGGTGGGGGCCGCTTTCGGCTGCCTGGTGCCCCGGCTGGTCACCGGGCAGTTCGACCCGACCTGCCAGAAGGCGGTTTGGCCCTCCACCGGCAACTACTGCCGCGGCGGGGCCTACGACTCCACCCTCCTGGCCTGCGAGTCGGTGGCCATCCTGCCGGAACAGATGAGCGCCGAGCGCTTCCAGTGGCTCTCCCAGGTGGCCGGGGAGGTGATCCGCACCCCCGGGAGCGAGTCCAACGTCAAGGAGATCTTCGACAAGTGCTGGGAGCTGCGCAAGAGCGGCGAGGACATCGTGATCTTCAACCAGTTCGACGAGTTCGGAAACTACCTCTGGCACTACGCGGTCACCGGGGCGGCCATGGAGGAGGTGCTGGAGCGGGAGCTGCGAGCGAGCGATCGGTATCACGGGGTGGTGCTGACCACGGGTTCCGCCGGCACCATCGCCTGCGGAGACTACCTCAAGGACCGCTTCCCGGGCAGCCGCGTGGCGGCCAGCGAAGCCCTGCAGTGCCCGACCCTGCTCCTGAACGGTTTCGGAGCTCACCGCATCGAAGGCATCGGGGACAAGCACGTGCCCTGGATCCACAACCTCAGGAACACCGACATGGTCATGGCCATCGACGACAACGCCGTGGTCAACCTGGCCCGGCTGTTCAACGAGAAGGCCGGGCGGGCCTTCCTGACCCGCAAGGGCGTGCCCGAGGGTCTGGTCGGACGGCTGGACCTGCTGGGTTTCTCCGGGATCGCCAACCTGCTGTCCGCCGTGAAGTACGCCAAGTACTACGAGCTGGGCCGCAACGACGTGGTCCTGACCGTGCTGACCGATTCCATGGAGCTGTACGAGAGCCGGCTCAAGGAGATGCACGAGAGCTTCGGCGTGTATCAAGAGGTCGACGCCGCGGCCCATCACGCCCGCTACCTGGCCGGCGCCGGTACCGACAACCTCCTGGAGCTCTCCTACCAGGACCGCAAGCGGGTCCACAATCTCAAGTACTACACCTGGGTCGAGCAGCAGGGCAAGAGCTACGAAGAGATCCAGGCCCAGTGGTACGACCCCCGCTACTGGACCGAAATCCAGTCCCAGGTGCCGGCGATCGACCTCCTGATCGAGGAGTTCAACCGAAAGGTGGGGCTGCTGGCGGGCTAGGACCCGCCCGGGATCAGCGGAGGCGGGAGCAGGTGCCGCGGCGGACCAGCTGCTGTTTGAGCTTGAGCACGTGGATGTCCTCGATGTTGTTCCGCAGCCG
The DNA here is from genome assembly GCA_016930895.1 of Spirochaetales bacterium. The sequence continues at coordinate 10,249 of JAFGFV010000210.1, forward strand.
GTCGAAGAACAGGTTGCAGGCCAGCTTCCCGAGGGAGGTGGTGTTGATGCGCATGGTCGTGATCGGCGGGACGTACCACTGCCCGTAGTCCAGGATATCCCCGGGGGCGATCAGGGACACGTCTTCGGGGACCCGGAGGTCCAGCTTGGCCAGCGCCTCCACGGCCAGGACCGCGACGTAGTCGTCGTGGGCGAACAGCGCCGTCGGCCTGTCCGGGCGGCCGAACAGGGGAGGCAGCATGCGCTGCACGTGCGCCGCCTCGGGGGAGGGGACCGTGATGCGGTGTTCCGGCGGCAGGGGGATCCCGTTCTCGTCCAGGGCCTTCTTGAATCCCACGAAGCGGTCCGCCACCACGGCCGGCAGCTCCGGGCGCTCATACTCCAGGTACGCGATGCTCCGGTGCCCGAGCTTGATCAGATACAGGGCCCCTTCGTACGCCCCCTGAAAGTCGTCCACGCAGACCGAATCGAACTTGTCCTGGAGGTTGCTGTTGTTCACGACGATCACCAGGGTGCCGCGTTTCTCCAGGCGGTCGAAGAGACCTTCGTCGTGAAAATGGATCGAGAACACGGCGCCCGCCCCTGCCTCGGTGATGCGGCGGAAGACGGCCTCAGGGTCCGAGTCCGCCCGGACCGGCAGGAGCACCGGGAAGAAGCCGTGGTGGTGCAGACAGGACTCGATCTGGAGCAGGATTGGGCGGATGAACCCCCACTCGTACTCCTTGTCCTCGTGGTGGAGGATGGCCACGTAGCGCAGACCGCTGGGCCGGCGGGGAAAGGAACGATCGATCTTGCGGTAGCCGAGCTCCTGCGCGGCTGCCAGGACCTGCTCCCGGACCCCGGGAGAGATCCGGCCCTTGCCGGCGAGCGCCAGGGAGGCGGTTGACAGCGACACGCCGGCCCTCTCAGCCACGTCCAGCAGCCTGGGCCTCTTCATGGCTTCTCCAGAGCGGCCATATTTTACCATTTTTTATCACAGCCGCAGGGGATTGTCAATCTCCCCCTGCGGGATGTCGCAGATCTCGGCCAAGAAGTAAACGCGACCGGATCGAGGGGTCTGCGCGCTGCTCAGACGTGCTTTTTATTCTTTTTTATATCTATAATTAGATGGAGACGTGAAACCGAATCATTCCGGGCGCTCTCGCTCATCCCGGCCGCGAGGATCATCTGGAAAAACACCGCGAAAAGTGGTGAAACCGCCTGCTCAAATTCCTTGACAGGAGGGAAATCCATGGTAGAATGATGCGGTACGGACCAGCGGAGACCTACGTGACCTCACAGCAGCGCGTGCTGGCCGCGTTGAACCATCGCCAGCCCGACCGCGTGCCCATCGACCTGTCCGGCCATCGCTCCTCCGGGATCAGCGCGATCCTCTATCCCCGCCTGCGCAAGCTTCTGGGTCTGCCTCCGGTGCCCGTCCGCGTCTACGACCCGATCCAGCAGCTGGCCGTTGTCGACGGGGACGTCTTGGAGCGCTTCGGGGTGGACACCGTCGAGCTGGGTCGCGGTTTTGCCTTCGAGGAGAGCTGGTGGGCGCCGTGGACCCTTCCAGACGGAAGCCCCTGCCTGATGCCTTCCTGGGCCCTGCCGGAGCGGGAGGACGGGCGTTGGGTGATCCGCTCCGAGAGCGGCCGCATCCTGGCCCACATGCCCGACGGGGCCTTGTACTTCGAGCAGGTCTTCTATCCGCGCTTCGAGGACCCGGGAATGAGCCTGCCGGATGCCCTGAGGGAGAACATGTGGACCGGGGTGGCTTCCCCGCCGGGTCCGGAGGTCGCGGGTTCCGATGGTCGCGAGAAGCTTGCGCAAGGAGCCCGCCGGCTGCGCTCTTCCACGGACCGGGCGGTCATCGGCCTGTTCGGCGGGAACCTCATCGAGACCGGTGAGTTCGTCTACCGGATGGACAACTTCCTGAGCATGCTGGCCGGAGAGCCCCGAGAGGCCCACCGCTTCCTGGACGCCCTCACGGAACACCACCTCGCGAGTCTGGAGAGCTTCCTCGGCAGCGTGGGAGCGCACATCGACGTCGTTCTCTTCGGCGATGATCTGGGCATGCAGACCGGTCCCCTGATCTCGCCGCAGATGTACCGGGAATTCTTCAAGCCCCGCCACGGCCGGATGTGGAGGCGCGCCAAGGAGCTTGCCCCCGTCAAGGTCATGCTGCACTGCTGCGGCGGCATTCGTCAGCTGATTCCGGACCTGATCGAGGCCGGCCTGGATGCGGTGAACCCAGTCCAAACCAGCTGCGAGGGAATGGACCCGCGGGAGCTCAAGCGGGAGTTTGGGCGCGAGCTGGTCTTCTGGGGCGGGGGCTGCGATACCCAGGACGTGCTCCCCAACGCCAGCCCCGAAGAGGTGCGCCGGCACGTTCGCGAGCGGGTCGAGATCTGGAACCCCGGCGGGGGCTTCGTGTTCCAGCAGGTCCACAACATCCTGGCCAACGTTCCCCCTGAGAACGTGGTGGCCATGCTGGAAGCGGCGGCGGCCTGAATCGTGGAGACCAGGGCGCCCTGGATGCGCCCTGCGGATAAAAACCTGCTTAGGAGGTTCGTATGAAGAGTTCGAGGGGAGCGC